>JBDUCF010000308.1:0-3886 GCA_040003545.1 Pyrinomonadaceae bacterium
AAGAGCCAATCGGTATCAAACGAGGAAACGATGCGAGCCGCGGCGGGCGCACTCGGGCGGACGCCGGCATGGCTCAAGGATTCGCCTAAACCACCCGCCAGCAAGCAAGTCAGGATAACTAATGCAATAAGGCTTCGCGTCTTTTGCGATTTGTTCATTTGTCGGTTTCTCGGCTCCCAATTCGGTACTGGTGCGCACCAAATCAACTCATTGAACGCGGTAACTACAGGCGTATAGAGTACAACCTTGAGGTTGCGTCTGCGCAAACACGCAAGCTAAAGCTTGGACTCTATACACCTGTAGTCAGCAGCAGCTTACTCCGACACACTCCTTCGCGGGCTCAGTTCGCCTTCCTTTGCTGGCAGTTGCTTTTCAACGACGACGACAAACTGAAGTGTGTCGGACTTAGAACCGCTTGTCGCTAACGCTTTCCGTCAGTTGGCCCAGGCCAATCGTCGGTGCGAAAAGGCGCGGCGGGCAGTCCGGTCTCGTTCGTAAGATTCGGATGCCTGGGATTGTTGTTGAATGCATATCGGACCGCCAACGGTTGCGGCACGGCGTCGGACCACACCTCGACGCGGTTCTTGCCCGCGATCCGTGCTTCGGCCCAATGCCATTTGTGGTCCACTCCCGCAATCGCAAACTCATCAAGCTTGTCGCCGTCGCGAATCTTTAGACCCTGGCCCACATCAACGAATGTCAGGACGATTCTGGAGCCCGCTATCTTTGCCTGAGTAAATGTCGGCCCGGACCTGGTGATCTTGCGTCCGTACACGTCAGCCAGGGCCCATTGTGCCATCCGCTTGCCCACGTCCAGTTTGTTCTTAGGGTGGATGTCGTGCGCCTCGCCGATATCGATCGTCACTATCAACCCGGTGTTGGGTGTAGTCACGGCAGCGCGCCGTTGCGCCTCGCGTACGTGGCTCCAGGCCTCGTCGGCAGGCTCGGGTTTTGGATCGCGATAGTTGGGGAGTTGGATGATGCCGAAAGGAAAATTGCCCTCGCCCCAACGCTCGCGCCAGGCTTTGATCATAGCCGGCAAAAGAATTCCATATTGCTGGGCCCGGGCCTCGTTTGATTCACCCTGGTACCAAAACGCGCCGCGAACGGAGAAGGGAATTAGCGGCGCGATCATGCCGTTGTAGATTGACGAGGCGATGCGATACTCGCGGAGCGCGTCGGGCACCGCGGGTGAAGGTTGTGGGCGGGCGCCGGCAGCCTTCGCTTTATCTACGTCGTCACGCCACCGCGTCAACTGGGTTTCATACTCGGCCTTCACACGTGAACGTTCCTCGTCCCAGATTTTGGTTCGCTCAACTGTTTGGTGCAGATCTGCGGACGCCAGCAGATATTCGACAGGCGTCCATGCCTCAGCTTGCGAGCCGCCGTAGGATGAATTGATCAAGCCGATCGGAACATTCAGTTCCTTCTGCAACTCCACTCCAAAGTAATAACCGGCGGCCGAGAACTGCTTCACCGATTCCGGCGAGCATGCTTGCCAGGTGGCGAGTGGTGGCGGTTGATGCTTGAAGGCAACCTGCCGGCTGACATTAAAGAGGCGGATCAGGGGATGATTGGCGGCAGCGATAGCGGCTTCACCATTGGCCGTTTCGCTCAAAAGGCGCTGCATGTTTGACTGGCCTGCCAGCAACCAAACTTCGCCGACGAGTATGTTCTTCAGCTCGATAGTATTCTTGCCCGAGATGGTCATCATCGCAGGCGTTGTATTGGCCCTGAGCGAATCAAGTTTCACGAGCCATCTGCCATCGGCTCCGGTAATCACCTTTTTTGACTGGCCGGCGAACTTAACCACGACGGCTTCACCGGGATCAGCCTGGCCCCAGATGGGGACGGGTTGATTGCGTTGCAGCACCATCGCGTCGGCGATCACATCAGGCAAAATCACGTTGGCTCGGCCAACGCCGGACGCGATCAAAACCAGGGCGCTTGATAAAAAGAGTTTGGTTTTCATTTTCATGGCAGTGCTTGTAAAGCTTACGTTTGCCCTTACGTTGCGCGGCTCCGCCGCCTGATGTGCGGAAGGTCTTCGACCTTCCGCAAAGCAATTCTACTTTCCTGGGGCTGCGCCCCCGTTTTCGTCTCTATTTACTCATGCCTGGTTAATCGCGTCGGGAACGAGGGGCGTAGCCCCATCAAAATTATTCGCTCGCCGGAAGGTCATAGACCCTCCGCACATCAGGCGGCAGAGCCGCATAAGAAGGCACTGCTACTCTTGGATCACCGCAGGCGCAGCTACGTTCCTGCAGTCAGTCAATTTCAATGGCTTACCGTCCGCCGTGCGAAGCTGCACGTTTTGCATGGTCCAATCTTGTGCGCTTTCGATGCTGCCCGCTTCCATTCCCTCGGCAGTCACATTTACAAACTTCACGTTGGTGATTGGTTTTGCCGGCAGACCGGCGGCCGAGAAAACTCTGCGCGCGCCTACTATTTTCACGTCTTCGATTGTGATGTTGCGAAACTCGCAGAGGCCCCGTTCGGGCGGCAAGACGGGGGTGTTCAGAACTCGCCAATACGGCGGGATGTTTTTCTCCTCAGGCGGGATCGTGGCGTAGCTGTAACTCGGGTTCCAGTTTAGTGTGAACGTAAAGGGCAGCGGCACATTCTCAAGCCTCAGGTCGCGAATCAGAATATCTTCAACGTAGCCGCCGCGGGTCTTTGCAGACTTGAAGCGAATGCCCTCACTGGTTCCAATGCCGTGGTTGTGATAGGCAACCACATGGCGGATGCCGCCCGAAGTCTCGCTGCCAAATGAGATAACGCCGCCACCGCGCCGCGTGACGTTGTTTCGGATCACGATGTATTCAGTCGGTCGATTGACCCGCAGCCCGTCGGAATCGCGCCCGGCTTTCAAACAAATGTCATCGTCGTTGTTGTCGATGTCGCAGTTCTCGACCAACACATAGCTGGAGGAGTCGATGTCCACGCCATCGGTGCTGGGTCCTTTGTTGTCCTTGATCTTAACCCCACCCACCGTTACGTGATCCGAGTAGACCACCTGCACCGTCCAGAAGCCGGAGCGCCTCAAACTGAGATTCTCAATGGTGACGTCGGTTGATCTCCAAATCACCAGCAGACGCACACGCTGGGCGTCATAATCGGATGCCCATCGCAGTCCACGCGGTCGATATTTATCACGCAGTTCCCAGTAACGGTCCCACCATTTCTCCCCGCGGCCATCGATCACGCCGCCCCCTGATACCTTCACATTCCTTTGACCGTTCACGTTTATTAAAGCTGCGGGCCATTCCATTTCAATGCCGGCAACGCGCGTTGGAAGGGAAGGGTAATCAGCGTCGTCCTGGCTGCCGAGTAGTGTCACGCCGGCGGGGACCTGCAGATGCACATTGCTCTCGAGGAAGAGTGCGCCGGTCACATATTGACCTGGGCCAAACGTCACAATCCCGCCTCCGGCTTTCGAGCATGCGTCAATTGCCCGTTGTATCGCCTTGGTGGAGTTTGTAACCCCATCTCCCGTCGCGCCGTGCGAATTCGCGGAGAAGATCCGGGTACGTTTTGGCTCCCGCCTGGCGCGGACGTCCTTGACCCATGAAGGCAAGCCATTTGTGCCCGTTGAAAAACTCACTTGCGCCGACACCTGCGGAACAACCGCGGAAGCAGACGCAATGGCAAAAACCCAAATCAATGTGAAACGACTTATGCGCCTACTGTTTGTCATTTCGCTTGGGACCTTTTGAATAAGAAACCTTTCAGAATCAGGAGGCTGTCTAAAAAAACTCAGGGCCCAACGAATAGCTCAAGCCCGGCCAATTTGCAGGTTAGGAAGGGCGGCTTCCACCCCAGCGGGGTTGCCCCGCTGGGGACCCCGGGCTTGCCCCCGCTAGAGCGCCAACGGCGCGACTGGTTA
>JBDUCF010000309.1:0-3885 GCA_040003545.1 Pyrinomonadaceae bacterium
GAAGAGTGTCGTCGCCAGCATCGACACCGTGATCATGTTGATATACTCGGCATTGAAAAAGAGCAGAAACTTGATTGAGCTGTACTCGGTATGAAATCCAGCCACCAGTTCTGTCTCCGCTTCCGGCAGATCAAAGGGCACGCGGTTCGTCTCAGCTATAGCGGAGATCAAATAGATGATGAAGCCGAGTGGTTGATAGATGATATTCCAATGCAGGCCGAACCAGCCTGACTGCTGCTCGACGATATGGTAGATGTCCAGCGTGCCGGACATAATGACTACGCCAACCAATGACAAACCCAGCGAGAGCTCATAGGAGATCATCTGGGCCGATGAACGCAGACCGCCCATCAAGCTGTACTTGTTATTGGACGACCACCCGGCCAGGGCTATGCCGTAAACTCCAACGGACGTGACGCCCAGCACGTAAAGCAGGGCCACATCGAATCGCGCAATGACCAGGGGAAACGTTCCCAGAAAAGGAAGAGTAATCGTGGGACCAAATGGATAGACGATGAGGGCCATCATGGCGGTGACCACCGCAATCATCGGGGCCAGCAGAAAAACGAACTTCGTTGACTGATCGGGAACGAGGTCTTCTTTAAACATTGTCTTGATGAAATCGGCGAAGGGCTGCAGGATGCCGCCCGGGCCGACTCGGTTTGGGCCCAGACGTCCCTGGATGAATCCTAGAACGCGACGCTCGGCGAGCACCGTGAAGGCCACCAGCAGCATGATCGTCAGAAAGGCGACGGTGATCGCCACGATCATCACGACTGAATGGATAAGTGGGTTGTTCCAGTCCATCACGTCATTGCCAATTATCGATTGCCGATTGCTGATTTCGATCGCGGCTGCGGCATAGTCTCTAAGAGCCCGGGGCCACAGGTTCCCGGCGCAAATCGGCATCCACGGTAATCTGGTACAGCGGCGAAATTCGAAGAGTCTCCGGCTCGGGATTTCCTGCCGCCAGCAGGTGAAACTGCGGCACCTTGTCAGTCAGCGTGCCAAGCTTGAAGAGCTCGTGGCCCACCGCGGGCGTCTCGCTGATCTTCGCCGCCGATTCGTCCAGCTCCTCAACCGCACTGAGGATAGTTTCCAACTCAGCGGACAGATCGCGCCTGGCGGAAATCGAGTGCTTCACCTGCACCGGCTTGCTCTCGTCCTTCAGGAGCGGATAGCGCAAGTCGGCATAGGCCGGAACCCGCTCGGCAATTTCGCGAAAGACTGCGCCGGCCGACATCTGAAATCCAAAATCCACTCCCCACTCTTTGGCCAGTTGGGCCGTGATCATCCAGTCCGGCTTTGCCTGGTGCACCGGCGGAACCGACTGCCGTACGCGCTGCACAAAGCCATCGTTATTAGTGAACGTGCCGTCAATCTCAGCAAACGAAGCGGCGGGGAAGACCACATCAGCGAAAGTCGTCGTGGCGGTTTCAAACAGTTCCTGCACCACAAGGAAGTCTAGTTTGCCCAGCGCTTCTTCGCGCTCACGTAATTGCTCCGGCAGAAAACTGCCGGCGATGTACATCGCCCGCACGCTATCGCCGGTGGCATCCAACAACTCAGGAACACTCTGCGCGCCGTTCATCATTCCCATGTCGTTCGCGCCGACACTGTTGTTGTAAAGCGGCAGCGGATGCAGCAGCACGCGGCGGCCTTCTTTGGCAAACGAATAAGGAAGTTGCGCGGCGATCGCCTGCGCCGCCGGGCTCAGCTCGCCGCCCAGCATGATCACGAGATCGCCGTCAGTCTTGTCGATCGCCTCGCGCAGCAGACTCAACTCGGCTTTTTCAATTCCGCATTTGCCTGCTACGAGCTTGTCGTGGCTATCGCCGGCCAGCGCCAGCATGGCGGCCTCTCCAGAGCCCGGTCGAATATGCACAAATTGCGATGCCTGCTCCCGCAAACGAATCGGCACCGTATTGATGATGATTAGTTTCGCGCCGCCATTGCGCACCGCCTGGCGGATCTGCTTGCCGGTTAGCGGTTGCAACTCTTCCGGCTCGCCGCCGAGCAGCAAAATAGTTTTGGCGTAGCGAATGTCGCGATGGGTAGCCAGCGGTCCACCGAGATTGTCGAAGAAAGGCTTCAGGCTGAACGCGTCCGTCGTCGAGCAGTTTTCGCTGCCGACGGCTTCGGTCGCAAACTTGCGCAGACAATAAAGGGCTTCATTGGTCAGGCGCGGGCTGCCCACCACGCCGATGGATTCAGCGCCGTTCTTTTCTTTAACTTCGCGAAGTTTCCCTGAGGCGACGCGAATAGCTTCATCCCAGGTAGCCGGAATCAGGCGGCCGCCCTTTTTGTAGCGGATCAGAGGCGTGCGAATCCGCGCTTCATGATTCACGAACGGGTGGCCGAAGCGGCCCTTGATGCATAGAAATTCACCATTCAGACCGTTGACATAGCGATCGCGCGCGACGATACGCATCAAGTCGCCGCCGCGCGAGCCCAACGATATCTGGCATCCGTCGGAGCAGTAGGTGCACGTGGAGATCGTTTGGCTCAGTTCCCATGGCCGGGCCTGGTGGCGATAGGTTGCGTCAAGCAAGGTGCCGGTGGGACAGACTTCGATGCAGTTGCCGCATTGCGAACAATTCAACCAGCCACCATACGTGCCGATCACGGTATTTGCGCCGCGGCCACCCGCTTCGATGGCATCCTCGCCCATCCATTCGTCACAGACGCGCGTGCATCGTTTGCAGAGGATGCAGCGCTGCGGATCGTTGGCCACAATCGGCGAAAGGTATTTCTCCGGCCGCGCATTTTTGCGTTCCGTAAAACGCTCTTCGAGGCCGCCCCAGTCAAAGGCCATCTCCTGCAGCTCGCATTCGCCCCCGCGATCGCAGACAGGGCAGTCAAGCGGATGGTTCGCCAGCAGAAACTCCATCATTGCGCGCTGCGCCTTTTCAATCTCTTCGCTCTGCGTAGTGACGATCATGCCTTCGGTGCAAATGATGGTGCAGGAGGTTTGCAGCTTGGGCATCTTTTCGATGCGCACCAGGCACATGCGACAGGACGCTTGCAATGCCAGGTCGGCGTAGTAGCAGAACGAGGGAATGTCGAACTCGTTTTCGCGGCACACGTCGATCAGACGCGCGCCCTTCGCTACCTGAAAGTCTTTGCCGTTGATGGTTACTTTGATTAGTTCTGTGGACATGTTATCTGGCATTCACGAACTGATCGATTGTCACGTTTGCCGAGCGAATTAAGCTTCGGAGGGTGCCTTTCGCAACTTCCTTGTGATCCGGGATGGAAAGTGTCGCGACCTCGCCTTCTTTCGTCATGATGATATGACTGCTGCTCTGGCGCACGACATTCCAACCCAAACGCTCGAACGCTCTAACTACCTCGTTTCCACTAAGAACAGGCAGCGAAGCCATCAGGCCGCGACCTCGACTTGTTTTGTTTCAATTGTAAGTGGAAGGCCTTTTTCACCCCTGACTTCAAGACAAAGTCTTATGGCATCCTTCACGTTCTCCAAAGCTTCCTCTTTGGTCTTTCCCTGGCTGACGCAACCTGGAATGGAAGGACATTCAACTACCCAAACGCCATCTTCATCTCTATCTACGGTTACCGTAAAAATCATAGAACACCTCCTTCTCTGCGAATCCCTCTGCGCCTCTGCGGTTAGCTTTGACCGTTTCCCATCAAATGCTTCTTGAAATCCTCCGGAAATCTCTTAATCGCCGACTGAATTGGCCAGGCTGCCGCATCGCCCAGCGGGCAAAACGATTTGCCTTCGATGTTGTCACAGAGGTCCAGCATCAACTGCGCGTCTTCGGGACGGCCGCCGCCATCCGCAATCCTTCTGAAGATCTTCACCAGCCAGTCCGTGCCTTCGCGGCAGGGCGTGCACCAGCCGCACGATTCATGTTTGTAAAA
>JBDUCF010000310.1:0-3873 GCA_040003545.1 Pyrinomonadaceae bacterium
GTGCGCGATCACTTGAAGCCGGGTGAGTACTTCAAGAAGCGTGCTGAAGTGGGCGATGGCGCGTTTCGCCGTCTGGCGCGCAAGTGCGAACTCGATCTCCTGTATCGCGTCGCCAAGGCAGATTCGTTAGGCCGGAACTCCGATCGAGTTCCGCGCGAGAAATGGTACGACGCGGAAGCGCAGGAATGGTTCAGCAAGCGGGCTCGCGAGCTGGAGGTGCAAGAGAAACCCCCGGCGCCAATTCTATTAGGCCGGCATCTTTTGGAGATGGGCTTGCAACCTGGCCCGCGCATCGGCGAGATCACGCGCGAAATTTACGAGATGCAGCTCGATGGACGCGTGCAAGATCTGGATGAAGCGCGGAGTGCGGCGCAGGAAAAATTAGCCGCGGATGAACGCGGATAGACGCGGATAGGACAGAAGGCATTTTCAGTTGGACAGCGGGAGTTTCTCTGTGCAACTCTGTGTGTCCTCCGTGATCTCTGTGGTGAAGTCAGGTTCTTAAGACGCACACTTCGAAGGAACTACAGACCATATGATCGATTTAGACATAACCGAAGACCACAAAGCTCTGGTGCAGACGGTGCGCGAGTTTGCGCAGAAGGAAGTCGCGCCGCGTATCAAGGATCTCGACGAGAAACAATTATTCGACCGCTCGATCATTGACAAAATGGGAGCGCTCAACCTGCTTGGCGTTTGCATTCCCGAGGAATACGGCGGCGCGGGCTTTGACTACATTTCGCTGGGCCTGGTCTGCGAAGAGCTGGAAGCCGTTGACACGTTCCTCCGCGTTGTTATGTCCGTTCATACCGGGTTGAATTCGCTGACCCTGCTGACCTGGGGCACGGAAGCGCAGAAAAGGAAATACCTGGTCCCGCAAGCAAAAGGTGAAAAGCTGGCAACATACGGATTGACTGAGCCGGGCGCGGGTTCCGACGTCGTAGGCGCTCGCTCGACTGCCCGCCGCGAAGGCGATGAGTATATCTTGAACGGCGAGAAGATGTGGATCAGCCTTGCCGATGTGGCCGATAACTTTCTTTTCTTTTGCTGGACGGATGAAGCGAAGCGCAGCAAACGCGATCATTCCGGAATGTCGTGCTTCATCGTCGAGCGCAGCATGAAAGGTTTTTCGTCAGGCACGATTCACGGCAAGCTCGGCATTCGCGCCGGCAACACCGGATACTTTTCACTCCAGGACGTGCGCGTGTCAAAAGCAAACCTGGTCGGGGAAGAAGGGGAGGGATTCAAGATTGCGATGTTCGCGCTTGAACAGGGACGTTACACTGTGGCTTCAGGCGCCACCGGAGTGATTCGCGCCTCGCGCGACGCGTCGGTCGCGTATGCGAATGAGCGCGAAACGTTCGGCACAAAGATCGCAAACCACCAACTGGTGAAACAGAAAATTGCCGAGATGGAAGCCGACTATCAGATGTGCCACCTGCTATGGCTGCGGGCCGGCTGGTTGAAGAACGAGGGCCGCCCCAATGGTCGCGCTACCAGCCTGGCAAAGTGGCAGGCAACCATTCGCAGCGAGAAGGCCGCGTCGATGGCAATCGAGGTCCACGGCGCCAACGGTTATTCAAACGACTATCCCGTCGAGCGTTACCTGCGCAACTGCAAAGCGGCAATCATCTACGAAGGCACGCGCGACATTCACACACTGATGCAAGCCGACTGGGCGTTGGGTCTGAAGAAAGAGAAGCCCGCGCGTAAGACACTGCCCTCGTGGCGATCGGCCGCGTTAAGCGAAGGGCACTCTAATTAATATTCGAGCCGCGCGCACAAGTTTTCGAGGTTGATAAAGTCGTGAAACATTTTCTCCTCGTCTTCATTCTCGTCGTGCCGAGTTTCGCTTCCGCGGTCTTCGCCACCCCCGCCAGGAATGGGATCGCAAAAGAAACGCTCCTCTTCGAGGGCAAGAAACGCACCTATTATCTTTTCGTCCCCGAGGGCGTGAGCGACAAGAAGCCCGCGCCGCTGCTGGTAACGCTGCACGGCTCGGGGCGAAACGGATTGTCGCTGGTTGAGAAGTGGAAAGACCTCGCCGCCAGCGAGGGCTTCATCGTCGCCGGACCGGATGCGTCGAATTCAGAAGGTTGGTTCGTGCCGCAGGACGGCCCGGAGTTCCTGCACGCGCTGGTTGAGGCGCTGAAGGCTCAGCATTCGATTAACCCGCGCAGGGTTTACCTCTTCGGGCATTCGGCCGGGGCGAGCATGGGGCTATACATGTCGATGTATGAGTCGGAGTATTTCGCGGCCACCGCGGTGCACGCGGGCTCCCTGAGACCGGAAACCTATCCTCTCATCGCTTTTGCGAAACGCAAAATCCCGCTCTTCATCATGGTTGGCACGAACGATCCGTTCTTCCCTCTGGCGGAGGTCCGCGCGACGAGAGATGAAATGGCGAAGCACGGCCTGACGGTGCAACTGACGGAAATACCCAAACACGATCACTGGTACTACGATCTCGCTCCAAAGATCAATCGCGATGCCTGGGATTTTCTGAAGAATCAGGAACTCTCCGCGGACCCACGCTACGAACAGTACCAATTTAAAAAATAAATTCGATTGAATGGCGTGGTGGGATGGGCCGAGTAAGGGCGCCTCCTCGGCACACTTCTTCATCACGTAAGAAGCCATTGGTTAGCTCAGTCAACGCCGTGCTTCGAATATGCGGTTGAAGGGCGTCTCAGTGGCGCGGCGAAAATCTTTGAATCCACCGGCAAGAACGGCCTCGCGAATCGCTGATTCGGGAGCGACCGCGCCCAGCGCCGGCCCGTTCAAAGCCATCGAGTTCGACGTGCAGCAGAGGGTTGAAGCCCCCGAGAAGGTGCGGCCAATGATATTGAAGTTGTCCTCAACATTGTTACCCGCCATCGGTTCCACAATCAAAGCGCTGCCATCGGGCGCCAGCGCCTCGGCCGCTCGCTTGCAGGCGCCAGTCGGATCGCCCATGTCATGCAGGCAGTCGAAGAAGCAAATCAAATCGTAACCACCTTCGACGGCCGGGAAATTGCCGGCGTTGGCAACTTCGAAAGTTACTCGATCAGAGACGCCGGCGTCTTTCGCGCGTTCGCGGGCCTTGGCGATAGAGGGCTCATGATTGTCAAAAGCCCAGAAGCGCGAATTCGGATACGCCTGGGCCATGATCACTGTTGCAGCACCATGTCCGCAGCCAATGTCGGCGACCTTGCCGCCGGCATTTAGTTTTTCTTCGATGCCATTGAGCGAGGGAATCCAGGACGCGATCAGATGCGCGGCGTAGCCGGGACGGAAAAAGCGTTCGGTGCCGACGAACAGATCGGGATCGTGATCGCCCCAGAGCATGCCGCCGCCCTCCTGGAAATACTTTTCTATGCGCGACACCGCGCCGGTCATCGCCTTGATCACGTAGAAGCCGCCACCCACAAAGAAAGGACTGCCCTCGTCGGTAAGCGCGACCGCCTGTTCCGGCGATAGTGAATAGCGACCCTTTTCAGAATCGTAATCAACGTATCCACCTGCGGCCTGGTTGATAAGCCATTCGCGAATGTAGCGTTCGTTTGTGGAAGTTCGCTGGGCTAACTCGGCTGGAGTGACTGCGCCGCCGTCGGCCATCGCTTTGTAGAGTCCAAGCTTCTGCCCAATGTAAACGAGCGAAGAGCTCAAGGCGGCGCCAAAGTCTCCGACGACTTTGCCTAAGAACTGGTTCATCTTGTCTTCATTGATGGGTCTTGCCGGGGTTGCGGCGGACATGGAGTACCTCCTCTGGATTAGAGCGGAATTGGTCTGGGCAAGCGGGAAAGCTATTACGGCAAATGTTTTAGTTCAGTTGGCGAGACCAAGTCAACGCGCAGGTCGCCAGGGTGTTGGTTTGACTGAGGCCAATCTGAT
>JBDUCF010000311.1:0-3872 GCA_040003545.1 Pyrinomonadaceae bacterium
GGTCGCGTCCGCGACGTAAATTTTATTGATCTTCAGCACACCGGGAACGCGACTGGCGACGGCCAGCAGCTCCAGTGGCGAGACGGCCTTGCCGAGCGGCCAGCCCCTCTGCATACCGGCGTACTGAGGGGTAGAAAAAAGCGCCACCTGATTATCGAGTTGGTTACTGGTCTCGGGCGGCAGCGGTGAAAGGAAGCGTATCAGCTCTGCTTTTACTGCGGTGCGAACTTCCGCAATGCTTGCGCCGGGAACAACATCGATTCCCATTGAAATCCAGATTAGCTTGTAGTCCGGCCCCCGTAGAAAGACCTCGGTCGTAACCAGCCGTCGCGAATCGATATGAGCGCAGATGGCGTCCAGGAAATAAGGATCGGGCTCAGGCGTGGCCGGATGGGCCGGGTCGTATTTCGGTATCACCAGCAGTGTCACTGCTCCCGGGGCATCGCCAGCTATGTTTGGCGCCAGCTCAGGATTAAGTGCCGGCAGCACCTCGACACGACCAACATTCACGCCCGGCGTACGTAAAGTGATCGTCTCGAAATCCATGGCGCTGACCAGACGATCGCGGTGTTGCAGATAGCGCGAGATCTGTCGCTCGCCGTCACGCACGGTTTCCGCCTCGGTCCCGCCCCAGGTCGGCACTGGATTACTGACCTTGAAGCCAGGGGGCATCGCCGGACTGCTATTGATCGATCCTGCTCCGACATTACCATCGCGCCCAACGCCATAATCGTAACTGGCCCGGATGGTCGCTCCGAACGGCGGGCGACGGCCATGCAGCCCGTCGCCGAAGCGAATCTCTCCGGACTCCAAATTGGCCGTAAAAACATCGACGAGCGCGCTGGTGAAAACGGACCGGCCCGGCGGCAGTCGCTCATCACGGACGGGCACCTCGGGCCCGGCACTCAAGATATCGTCGACCACCCGCCAGGGAGTTTTTGGATCGTTCACAGTCAAACGCAACGAGCCGGCAATGATCGGAGTCTTGGAAAGCCTCACCACCTGATCCGGCTCGCCCGTCCCGGCCGGCAAAAGTTCATTTGAGATGTGCGCACGTTGCAGAACCGGAGCCGCGTTGATGCCGATCCACAGCAGACGTGGGCTGGCGGCGCCGGTTGCGGTGATGCGTAACCAGGTAATCACGCGATCGCTCAGATTTGTATCTTCGAGCGCAGGCGGAAACTTGTCTGAACCGGATTCGAGGGGGTCAAGATTACTCCATAGCTCCAACTCACTCGCGTCGGCGGGAAGCGTAATCTGCACCACTCCCGGTTTGCTCAACACATCGGTGTCGGAAATTGAATCGAGCACCTGGTACTGGGCCACGCGCTGATCTCCGGACTGAGGCAGCACGCCCTTTGGCGGCATCTTCGGAATTTGGTAATGCAGTAACTGAACATCCGTTTGAGCGCCTTTGCCACCCGGCGTAAGCCGCCGGTCGTTGCTATCCAGGAACGGAACAACGCCCAGGCTGATCGTTTTTCCGGCAATCTCCTGGCGAGCCAACTTGACGCTGGTGGCGTAAGGTTTGTCGGAGGCGCGAACCATCAAAGCGATCCACAGCGCGCCATCAACCGTGTCGGTGCCCAGATCAAGCGGATTGGTGTTGCCAGTCTGCAAGGGCAGAGTCTCGTAAAGGACAAAGACTCGCTGCGCGGCATCTGCCGGGTTTTTGAAAGAGGCATACAACTGTTCGTAATAAGACTTCTGTCGATCTGAAGCCTGTTCGAGCGGGTGTTTGTAGTAAACATGACCTTCGATAGGAAGCACGTCGAGGCCTTGCGTTGAGTGAAACGGCACCGGCCCGGCGCGCACTTCGACGCCGTTATTAAGAGTGATGGTATTGAGCGGTCCCCGTTCGTTCGTGAAAACTACAAGCCCGCGCGCGGATGAAGCAGGGAGCAAAGGAATCCCCAGCAACGAGAGAAACTTGAGGCGGTTGCGTTCGGGAATCTGGTTGCTGCGATAGAGCAAACTCTCTGCCATGAAAGCAAAGATTTCAAGCAGGGTGACACCCGGATCGCTCTTGTTGAAATTGGTCCACTCACGATTGTGGACAGGGATTCGCGCCAGCGCCTCGTTGAGCAACTCTTGATACCGGCGGTCATCGATGGAGGGAAGTAGCAACGGCATTTCGCGCTCGGTCTTCTGCCTTAACCGGCAAGCGTGACAGTCAAAGAAATTCGCTCGCGCACCTGCGTCGCGACCAGCTTATAAGTAATGGCGGCGATCACGGCCTGCGCGTCCGCCGGATCCGGATCGACCTCTATGGACTGGACATTAATGCGTGGCTCCCAGCGGGCCAGCGCTTTGCTGATACGATCCTTAATGAGCTGGCGCGTGGTGACGGTGTTCGGCTCGAAGAGAAAGAGCCCGAGGCTGCCGCCAAACTCCGGCAGACGCAGCCGTTCGCGCTGCTCTGTCATAAGGATGATTCTGATGGCTTCGCGCACGTTCACTTCGCCTTCTGACCACGCGACCCGACCATCGCTGCCAACGCGTGGTGGAAAACTAATGCCGCGTCCGAGTATTTGTCCGATATCGATCATTTCTTGGCTTTAAGTCCCGGCACCGGGAAGCAAATAAAGAAGTAAGGTATCCAATGAAAAATTATGTCGAGCAAGGTAACGATGATTATTAAAAGCAATAGCGCGCAGATCGTAATGATCGGAATCGAGATGGAACAGATCATTCCGATCTCTATTCCCGTGCCGGTGGTGCAAGCTCCCGTTTCGGGCGCCCCCGTCGACAGGTCCTTGTGAAATGGCCAGGGCAATACAGAGAGCACCAGATCACCAAAGGTCAGGCTGCGCAGGCGCTGCATCTGTCCGCAGAGCACGTCTGAGATCTCAAAGGCCGTGTTCTTATCAAACTTGCGCAGACCTGCAGGCGAAATGTCGAGCGGCAAAGCGATGCGTATCGGTCGCGCCGGCGCATCAGGATCAAAGTAGCCGGCCATTTGAAAAGGAACCGTAGGTTTACTAACTTCCGGCGGTTCGATCGGGCCGCAGAGAGGTCTTTCGTAAATGAAGCGTATGACGAAGAGGCCTTGGCCATTTTCCAACCGCTTTTGCGAAGCCAGCGGCGGCTCAGGCACAAGTTTTGGCGAAGTTATCGGCATTGCCCTCACGACCAGCGCGGTCAAGCGGTCCACCGCGGCGTGGGCTGCTCGCTGTGCAAGCTCATCCGGGTCAGTCGTGACTCGTTCATTGATTTCCGCTTCCGCTTCGACTTCGTCGGTCTGCGAGAGTGGGGGAACGCTGTTGGGAACTTGCGGCGCAATGACATCCGGGTCGGCGAGCGGAAAAAGGAAAGGGGGCCAGGCCGCGCTCAGGTCACTCTTGTTTCTGATATATGGCGACTTCACATTGTCTAACCGATCTTCCCAATCATCCTGCGGGTCTTTGATCGCCTTAAGCGCGTCGCGCAAAGTCGGCTTGATGCTCTGCGCCGTATAGATGATTGGATCGGGAGAAATCGACTTGAGCGCATTGACGAGGGTTGGGTCGGCAACGGTATTCTTGAGAGCGTCGAATAGTTTTTTCTGGGCGCCGATGAGCGTATTTTCGGCCGCCTGGCCCAGCACCACCCTCCAGACTTCCGGCACATGCTCGCCCAGAAACTTTGCCAGATCGAGCAGGATGTACCAGGAAGAAACCTGCAATTGCTCGCGCGCCTCTTTGAGTTGCCCGCTCTTTTGTGGGGGAGTCGGAGTGTTACCCACGCTAATCGCTTTTCTGATTGAAGAGGAACGATCAACTACTCGCTTCCAGGGCTCGCTCACCTGGGTGCGCAATAGAATTTTGCGCGCGGTTTTCGGCAGCACGTTGGTTGGAACTTTCGGACCGTTGGTTCCGGCCGGCGCCACTGAG
>JBDUCF010000312.1:0-3839 GCA_040003545.1 Pyrinomonadaceae bacterium
AAAAATGATCTGGTCGAGTACTTGAAGTCGCTATAGACCTCAAGCACAAACAAGTTCTCGTCAACGGCAAATCATGGCAGATTTTAGAAGGAGATTGAATGGCTGAGTTTTCAATTCGCGCGACACAAAATGGGCCTTATATTGTGCAGGGCTCGACCGAGCTGCTCGACACAGTAGGAGACGGATACCCGCTCGACAAAGAAAGTATCGCTCTCTGTCGATGTGGCCATTCAAGTAACAAACCATTTTGTGACGGGACCCACAGTAAGATTGGTTTCCAGGCTAATGAAACAGTGGCCGACTGGAAGCGCTAAAATTGGATCAGTCCCTCTTTAATAACCGTTCGGATGCGTTTTGATCCAATCCCAGGCTGATTGAATGATCAGGCTCAAGTCCTGGTGCGAAGGGTTCAAGCCCAACTCGCGTTTAATGTTTTCTGAACTGGCAATTAACACCGCAGGATCACCGGGCCGCCGGGGACCAACGCGCGTCCGAATCTTCTTTCCGGTTACCTTGCTTGCAGCGTCTACAACTTCCCGAACGGTATAGCCTCCACCGCCACAGCCCACATTGTAGATACGGCTTCCTTCACCAAGCACATCGAGAGCCATGATGTGCGCCCGCGCCAGGTCGATCACATGAACGTAGTCGCGCACGCAAGTGCC
The DNA here is from genome assembly GCA_040003545.1 of Pyrinomonadaceae bacterium. Taxonomy (GTDB): domain Bacteria; phylum Acidobacteriota; class Blastocatellia; order Pyrinomonadales; family Pyrinomonadaceae; genus DASXRU01. Next base: position 666 of record JBDUCF010000312.1, read on the forward strand.
ATCGCGGGTGGGGTAGTCGTCACCATAGATTTCGATCTCGTCGCGATTTCCGGCGGCCACCTGCAGAATCAACGGAATCAGATGGGTTTCCGGATCGTGCCACTCGCCGCAGGATGCAGTTGCCCCCGCCGCGTTGAAATAGCGCAGGCTGGCATAGCGCAAGTCATAAACTTCATCATCCCAGGCCATCGCCCGCTCAAACGCGAGCTTGTTTTCGCCGTAGGGATTTGTGGGCTTGGTTGGATCGCTTTCTTCAATCGGCTGTTCTCCCGGTTCGCCATAAACTGCTGCCGATGAAGAGAAGACGATTCGCTTGATGCTGTTGTCGCGCATCACGCTCAGTAATGTCACTCCCCCGATAACGTTGTTGCGGTAGTACTCGGCCGGCTGCTGGACCGATTCGCCAACGAGTGCATACGCCGCCATGTGAACCACGGCATCGATTGCGTTCCCGCGAATCGTCCGCCCCAGAGTTTCGCCATCCAGCAAATCTGCTTCGACAAACGTCGCTTCCCGGTTGACCGCGGCGCGATGTCCCTTCTGCAAATTGTCGTAGACGACTACCTCATGGCCGTTATTGATTAGCTCTTCGGCAACCACGCTGCCGATGTAACCTGCTCCGCCAGTGACCAGTACGCGCATCTGTTCTTCAGAATCCTTTCGCTTTTAGCCATTCACGAACGACATCTTTCTTGTCCCGCTTGTTTCCGTCAACCTCGTAATTGAGACGGCGCATCTCTTCAGTGGTGATTGCGCCGGTGAGCCTGGCAACAGTTTCTGCTAATGCGGGAAGTCGCGCCAGTGCATCTTTGCGCGCCAGTAGCACGGCTTCATAAGGTGGAAAATAATGCCGGTCATCTTCGAGTTGTACAAGATCCAACGCGGCGATCCGTCCGTCGGTGGAGTTACCGGCGATAAGATCCACTTTTCCGGAAGACAGCGCGATGTACGTTAAGGACAAATCCATCTCGTGTGGCGCTTCCGCGAACTTAAGTCCGTAAGCTTTGGAGAGACCCGGATAACCGTCCGCCCGCGACATGAAATCCTGGCCGAATCCCGCGCGCCACTGCGGTGCGTACTTCGCTGCCTCGGAAATGGTCTTCAGACTCAGTCGCCGGGCCACTTCGCCGCGCACCAGAATAGCAAATGTGTTTTCAAATCCCAGCGGCGGGCTGACCTCAAGGTTGAACTTCTCGGCGTACTCGCGCTTAACCTGATCGTAAACGGCGCCCGGATCAGAAATGGGTTGATGATGGAGGATTGCAGTGTACGCCGTGCCGGTGTATTCGGGATAGAGATCGATGCGGCCGGCCAACAACGCCTCGTGCGGAAGATTCCCCCCGAGTTCAAACTGGCGCTCTACTGCCACGCCGCGAGCCTCAAGCATTTGCGCGACGATCTCGGCGAGCAGGGCCGACTCGGTGAAGTCTTTCGAGCCCACCAAAACGCGCCCGCCGTTGGCGCCGGCATTTGCATTCGACTGGGAGCTTCTAAACGAAAGTAGAACAGCCGCCAGCATAATAATCGCGATTGCGGCAACGCCGAACTTTTGCGCGGCGGAGATTCGCGATTGTCGTTTACCGGTCGCTGCGAAGTGCTGTTCGAAAACGCCCAGCGAAAAATCGGCGGCGAGAGCTATTAATGCGGCCGACCCGGCCCCGGCAATTAGAAGATTGTTGTCGTATTGTCTCAGCCCGCGAAAAATGTAAACGCCCAGACCGCCCGCGCCTACGGCAGCGGCTATCGTCGTCACTCCTACCGCAATCACCGTAGCGACCCGCACGCCTGTCAAAATTACGCTGGTCGCTAATGGCAATTCCACTTGCCACAGGATCTGCCGGTCGGTCATCCCCATTCCTACTGCGGCTTCGCGCATGGCCGGTTCTACTCCGAGGATCCCGGTCACGGTGTTGCGAATGATTGGCAGCAGGGCATAAAGCACAAGGGCGACCAGCGCCGACCGCGCGCCGATGCCGCCAATGAATGGCAAGGGAATCAGGAAGCCAAACAGTGCCAGGCTGGGAATAGTTTGCATCACATTGGCAATTCCCAGCACCGGTCCCCGCAACGCTTTTTTTCGCGTCAACATGACGCCGGTAGGGATGCCGATCAAAATCGCGACCAGAGTCGAGAAGAACACCAGCGCCAGATGTTGCCGAATCAGAATCAACAACTCAGCAGAGTTTTGTTGCAGAAAGTGCCAGAAACTCATTTGTTTCCCCCGGCGGATTCAAATGGTGGTAGTTGCAAGGTCTCGAGGTAGGCGCGTGCGTGGCTGTTATTCGATTGCCTGAAGTCACCGGGGGTCTCGATTAACTCAATTCTCCCGGCAGCCATTAAAGCGATGCGCGAACCGAGCAACAGCGCTTCGCGCACATCGTGCGTCACGAAGATGACCGTCTTGCCCAGTCGCTCTTTCAATTCCGCGAACTCCCGCTGCAGCGTGGCCCGGGTCAACGGATCGAGGGCCCCAAAAGGCTCGTCCATCAACAGCAGCGGCGGATCGGCAGCAAGCGCGCGGGCCACTCCCACGCGCTGTCGCTGACCACCCGACAACTCACCCGGATAACGCTGAGCGAACTTATTCGCGTCCAGCCCCACCAGCGAAAGCAATTCGTTGACGCGATCACGAACGCGAGATTCCTCCCAACCTTCCAGGCTCGGGACCAATGCCACATTTCGCTCGACGGTGAAGTGCGGAAACAAACCTGCCTCCTGAATCACGTAACCGGCGCGCCGGCGCAAGCGAATCGGATCCCAGGAGGTGGTGGGTTTTCCTTCGACCAGCACTTGACCACTAGTCGGAGTTAAGAGGCGATTGACGAGTCGTAGAGTTGTAGTCTTGCCGCAACCTGACTCGCCGAGCAGCACCAGGGTCTCGCCCTGCCTGACTGAAACGCTTAACCGATCGATGATGGGCGCGGCGATCGCGTCAACTCGATAGCTGACCTCGCGGAGTTCTACGAGAGTAGTATCGCTGGCGGCTGAAGTTTCTTTCATTGCAGGCCGGTTACTATCTGCGGCTTCGCCGCTTGATGTGCGGAAGGTCTCCGACCTTCAGCGATCGTGGTTTTCCCTTGGGCTATGCCCAATTGTCGAAGGAAAGACTCAGAACCCATCGGAAATTGGGCAGAGCCCCAATAATTTCCATGAATTCTTGCGGAAGGTCAGAGA
>JBDUCF010000313.1:0-3835 GCA_040003545.1 Pyrinomonadaceae bacterium
GCGCTTGTGGCACGGGAGGGGCGGCCGTCGCCTGTCCCAGAGATGATAACGTTGTAATAAGAACCAATGACAACTTCAGAATTGTGGAACCTAATGACATTTTGCTCTCTCTAAAACATGAAACCCCGGAACGTTAATTCGGGGGTTTCATTACCGGTAGTGCCTAACGCGCTCAGTAAAATTCTTCAAGGCTTTCCCCGCTGGTTGCTGTTACCCTGATTATTATTGGGCGCCGGCTTTTCCTTGACCACGACTTTGTTATCCGGGTCCTTCGGGGGACGCTTTGGTTCGTCACCCTTCTTCTGCGCGAAGGCGCCGATTGAGACGATGGAAACCATCGCCAACATCGCCAACATTCGCTTTAGCTTTTTCATGATTTTTTCCAGCCTTCTCATGTGGATTAATTAGCGCACATGAGGGAGAAAAGGAGACGTGCCACCATCGTTTCAGCAATATGGGTGCCAAGCAGGGGATTGGACGAATCACTGCCTTTCCCGTGGTAGTTTACCAACTATCTCGCGCTATGACACCCTTTTGGAACAGGCTGACACGGTATGGTGTAGCCTTCGATGTTTCTCAGCGCCGCACGGTAATGCTTGCGCTGCCAACGTTTCCGCTTGAGTCAAAGGCGCGCAGCGAGATGGAGTGTTCGCCTGGGCCACTTACCGGCAAATCGAGTTGGTAACGTTCTCGGGAGCTGTCGGCTATTCCATCGTCCGGGAACACGCCGTGCCAGGGCCCGCCATCTATACTCACTTCCGCACGCTTGATTCTGCTGGTCACGTCTTCAGCCTCAAAGGCAACGCGTACTCTGTCGGCGCTGACCTGCGGTTCGCTGACCGAACGAATAGCCGGCGGCGTAGTATCGATTTCGACAGGCTCGCTGACACGCTCGCCGGTCAATGCTTGTCCTGCCGGATTGTCAGGAGCATCAGAGGCAACGATTTTGAAGATGTAGCTGCCATCGGCCAGGCTGGCCCCGTCCACCGTGTAGAAGCTGTCGCGCAATTTGTCCTTTAACACTCTAAAAGTATTCTCGTTCAGGGCGCGGTAATAAACGGTGTACTCGAGCGTGTCGCTATTCCGATCTTCCGCTTGCCATTGCAACGATCGGGCCCCCCGCTGGTACAGCCGCCGAGGCGCCATCTGAGTGACCACGCCGAATAACATCGGGTCGAGTCCGGAAGATTCAATGTTTGGATCGGGCGGAACCTGAATCCCCTGTTGCAGGCCAACTCCCGGCGGCAGTGTGGTGATTGCCAAAACCTCCGGCGCGACGTTGCGAGGAAGATAAGCAATGCTGACGTCGTCGATTCGCGGCTCGCCCGAGTTCGGCCGCGCCGGATCGGAAGAACGAAAGAGCGCCCGCCACTGAATGAAGCGCGCTTTGGGACTTACGATTTGCGAGCCCGACGCATCGCGATAGCCGGAGCTCCAATCGCTCCAGGTGGCGTCCGGTTTGTCACTATTTCCTGAGCGCGTTTGCAGCTCGAGCGGCCCGCGGCCACGCCACCAGATGCGCCCCCACGAGGCCAGGAGCCTGGCATCTCGAACGGGCGATTCGTAGCTTCCTTCGCCGACGATGTCGTGGCCAAAGCGGAAAAGTTTTCCCTGATTACTGGAGGCGGCATAAACATCGGCGGCGCGAACTACGAAGGAAGAGATCTGGCCTTCGCTCGATTGCAGCAACAGAGTGTCGCGGCCGTCATCGGTAACTGAATAGATGCGTCCCTTGTCGGACGTGCCAATCAGCACCCCACCCTGAGGCGCGGCCACTACTGCGAACGCAGTAATGGTTGACGAGCTCCAGAGAACATCTGTGCCGCCATCGGGCTGAATTCGGAAGACAACGCTGCGCGCGGTGGAAAGATCGTTCCGACTCCGCGCTGCTTGGGGCTGTTGCGCTTGAGATTGCGCGGCCGCTTCCTCGGCTGGGCCGGTCATAGTCACACCGCCCGAGCCGGCAGTGCTGCCCGGCTGGTCTCCTGACGATGTCGCAGTGATTTGGTTAGGGGCCCGCGTCGTGGAGGCCGCCTCGCTTAAGGCCAGGGCATAAATAGATCCGTCGGTTGCGGGGGCGAGCGCGTGAATCTCTCGCAACGAAGCGTCGAACAGAGCGAAGGCTTTACCATCCGGAGAGATTCGCAGCACCAGGCCGCCGGGGTCAGTGCCGGCAATTAGATCGCCCTGCTTGCTAACGGCGAGTGATATGACGTGCGTTTGATTAGTGCTTATCAGCAGAGACGACTCTGCTTTCGCGCCCGCGGCACTTACGCGATAAAGCTTTCCATTATCGCCTGTGCCCACGGCCAGGGAGCCGTCGGGCAACACCGCAAGAGACCAGATGTATTTGTCCGGAGGATCGAAATAGGCTTCTGCCTTACCGTCTGCGGTGATGCGATAAACCTTGCCGTCCGGCGATGTGCCCGCGAAGAGCGCCCCATCGCGACTGACGGCCAGCGCCGTGACGTCCAGCTCGGTCGAGTCATAAAACAAGGCGCCCTGCCCGGCCGGCGTCACCTGGTAAATGCGGCCATCGTGCCCGGTCCCCAAATATATGTTGCCGGCGGCATCACCCGTACTCGACCACACATAGGCCTGTTCGGTGTTGAAGAGTTCGGTGAAGCGAGGCGCAAGCATTAATGTGCCGGCATCTGTGACTGAGACCCCGTGCGCTTCCCCTTTCAACAGCTCGATGCGGGAACTCATCTCCCAGACGACGGGCTCGCCGGCCTGTGACGAGGAGGCGAATGTCAAAAGGCATATCAGTAAGAACAAAACCGTGGAAAAGTTTCTCAGCATGTGATCTTAGTTTCCTATGTACTTTGCATAGAGAGTGCGTGCGGTCGCCACGTCGTCGGTGCCGCGTATGATGGAGCGCGCATCTCTGAAGACAGTCAGCTCGTAACCGTCAGCATTGAAACGCAGGAGATAATCGTTGACCTTTACTTCGCCTGAACTCCGCAGCCGCTCGTTTAGCGCCGCCAGGTCAACTTGAGTTGCGCGCGTGGGCGAGATTTGCACGGCATTGCGGCCGCATAGAACTGCTGCGAACTCGCCTGCTTCGGCTTCGAGGGTTTCAAAACGGCCCTGCGCGCAGGTTGGGCAATCAGGCGAGGGAGTACCAAGCGTGATTCGCCGCCACTCGTTGCGCCAGACGTCGAACTGCATTAGCGAGCCGTGTAGATCGTCGGTGTGGTCCGTCAAAAGCTTCAACGCCTCACTGACCTGAACGGCGGCCACCACGCTGATGATCGGCATAATCACCCCGGCAGTGTCACAGGTCGGCGCACTAGCGGCCGGCGGAGCTTCTTCAAAGATACAACGCAGACATGGCGTCAGGTGGGGCCGGACGGTCATGGTGACGCCATAGGAACCAACCGCCGCGCCGTAGATCCAGTTTTGCTTGTGCTTCACGCAGGCATCGTTAATAAGATAGCGCGTCGCGAAATTGTCCGTGCCGTCGAGCACGATATCGCACTGGTCAATAAGTTGCTCGACGTTGCTATGATTCACATCGACAACCTGCGGCTCAGTAGCGATGTCAGAATTTATCTCGGCGATGTGACTGGCACAGGCGATGGCTTTTGGCAGGCGCTCCTGCGCATCGCTCTCCGTGAACATGGTCTGGCGCTGTAGATTGGAAGCTTCAACGAAATCACGATCGAGAATGCGCAGACGGCCCACACCGGCGCGGGCGAGGGCTTCGGCCTGCGCCGAGCCCAGCGCTCCGCAACCAATAATCACGGCGCGCGATTGTGACAGGAGTTGCTGGCCCTGTTCACCTATGCCCGGAAATAGAATCTGGCGACTGTAACGATCGCTGGTCATTGCC
>JBDUCF010000044.1:0-12969 GCA_040003545.1 Pyrinomonadaceae bacterium
CTCGGGACCTCACCCACCCCAAGGGTGCGCGCTACCAGGCTGCGCCACGTCCCGTTCGTGGGCTAGTATCGCGCGAAAAATGGTTTTGTCAAACAGGGTGCGAGGTGGATCTTCTGCCCAGCAGGTAACGATCCAGCCTGCCGAGCTCTAACGACGAAACGACTTCAGGTCTGCGTCACCATTGTCCAGCAGCAATAGAATCTCGCGCAGTTGATCAGCAATCTGTTGGAGAGGAGCACGTTTGTCGTCTTTCACCGGAGCGGTAGAGGGAAATTCGCGCGTGCGCTCGCGAGTAGCTGGGGCCGCTCGCTCCTCTTTTCGCGGCTGGGAGCGTTGCGACGATGCCGCCGGGGCCGTGGGCTCGGAGCTAACAACCTTAAGCTTGCTGGGCCCGCGCGTCTCGCTGGCAAGTCTTTTCTTTGCTCCCGCAATGGTGTACTGCTCCTCGTAAAGCAATTCCTTGATTCGCAACGCCATCTCGACATCGCGACGACGATAGGTTCGCTGGCCGGCCCGATTCTTCTGTGGCGTCAGCATGGAAAACTCAGTTTCCCAGTATCGCAGCACGTGCGCCTGCACGCCCACGATCTCGCAAACTTCGCCGATCTTAAAGTAAAGCTTTTCAGGAATCGCAGTCATTGGTTGGCTCATTTGTTTCAAAGCAGAAGCGCGCTGGCTGCAACCGAAAAGGTAAGACCGCTACGTCGAGCAAGGGAAACGTGCCGGGCATGTTACTCGGGCGCTAATCGGCGTGTCAATGCTTATATTTACGCAGCTTAAGTTAAATCGCGATATTAAAGGTATAGCCTGAGCTTGTCGCTAACCTTGAACTCTATCGGGCAGGTCGAATTGCGATAGACGTTGTCCGAAGGCCAAGCTATAATCCCCCGTCAATCATCCTACAGCGGTTAATTGGAGGTCCGTTTTGCAAACTATGCCTGCCTCGACCATGCTGCGCCTTGCCAGGCGCCTGGATGAAGTTGGCTTCTCCGACATCGTTAAGATTCGCAACCGAATTATGGAGCTGCGCGCAAAGGGCGCGACTGTCTATCAGTTCGAGGGTGGCGAGCCTTACCTGAACACTCCCGACTACGTAAAAGCAGCGATGGCAGCCGCGCTCGAAGACAACAAGACGCGCTACGCTCCCTCCTCGGGCATCCTCGAGCTGCGCGCGGCGATTGCGGCTAAGCTTCGCGATCGCAATCGTATTCCGGCAGCCGAAGAAAACGTCATCGTGGTAAACGGCGGGATGCAGGGATTGTTTGGCGCGTTCCAATCGGTCGTCAATCCTAACGACGAGGTCCTGGTCTTCTCTCCGTACTGGACCCCTATCAAAGATCTGATCGCTCATTGCCAGGGCAGGACAGTTTTGGTTCCCACGAAGGAAGCACGACAAAATGGATTCGCCAGTACGCTGGCACGCTATGCGACCGAACACTCAAGAGCCATCTACTTCAACACCCCTGCGAATCCGACCGGCGTCGTGTTCAGCCACCAGGAGACGGAAGAAGTCGCGCGCTTCGCTCAGGACCGCGACCTGCTCGTCATCGCGGATGAAGCCTATGAAGATCTTGTATATGAAGGCGAGCACACTTCGATCGCGGCCCTTGAGGGAATGCTCGACCGCGCGATTACTACATTCACGCTGTCAAAGTCATATGCGATGACGGGCTGGCGAGTGGGTTATGCAGTGGCAGGGGAACCGTGGATGACTGGTTTGCGCAAGACGATACTTTACTCATCGAACGGCGTGTCAACTCCTACGCAATGGGCTGCGCTGGCGGCAGTCACCACCTCCTCAGATTTTCTCCAGACCTCGCGCGCCGCCTACCAGGTGCGCCGCGATCTGCTGTTGGCTGGATTAAATGAGTTGGGATTGCCCTGCGAAATTCCAGCCGGCGCGTTCTATGCTTTCCCCGATGTGTCTCGATTAAGCAGTGACAGCCGCGAGGCCGCTGAGCTGCTACTCGATCGGGCGCAAATCGCGACTGTCCCCGGCGCTGTCTTTGGCCCGCACGGTGAAGGTCACGTACGCTTTTCTTTTTCTACCTCGCTCGAGACGATCGAAGCCGGACTCGAGTCAATGCGCCGCAACCTCTGAATGTCGAGGTAACACGGATGAGGGATGAAAAGGAACACAATAGTTCAGTCTCCCCCGACATCTCATCAATAAGTCCCCGGAGCGAATTTGAATTCATCAAAGAAATTCGCCGGCTGACGAACAATTTCAAGTCCCCGGTTAATCCCAATTCCGATTCCTCCACCACCCCGCATCCTTCATCCCTTTGCATGGGGATTGGCGACGACGCTGCGGTGATCCGGAATCGTTCGGGCATTGACACAGTTGTCACCACTGATTTGCTTGTGGAAGGCGTCGATTTCCACCGAGCAGCAACCCCGGCGCGACTGTTGGGCCAAAAGGCACTCGCCGTTTCTCTATCGGATATTGCGGCCATGGGCGCGCGACCGAAGTGGGCGCTGCTTTCCCTTGGGCTGCCCTCAGACGTTTGGGATAGTGACTTCATTGACCAGTTTTACGAAGGCTTTTTTGCCCTCGCGAACCATTACCACGTAACGCTGGCGGGCGGTGATGTCTCCCGCACGCCGGAGCGAATAGTCATTGATTCGATTGTCCTCGGCGAAGCGCGATCGGGTCAGGCAATTTCACGCTCAGGCGCGCAGGCGGGCGATCTAATCTTTGTTACCGGAGCACTCGGGGGCGCTGCGGCGGGATTGCGATTGCTTGAATCCGGAGCCCGCCCGCATTCCCCAGACACGCTTGAGGACACACATGAGGCCGAAGCTGATTTGGTTAATGCGTTATTGCTCCGCCAGCTTTGCCCCGAACCACGTGTGGGCTGGGGCGCCGTCCTGGGCGAGGAACGCCTGGCGACCGCGATGATTGATATCAGCGATGGCTTCTCCTCTGATCTGGGACATCTTTGCCGTGAAAGCGGCGTGGGTGCATTGATTGAGTCTGCGAACTTACCTCTCGATCCTCACGTTATCGATCTGTGCGGCCGCCGCGCCCTGGATCCGTTGCTTTTGGCACTGCATGGTGGCGAAGACTTCGAGCTGCTGTTTACGGTGAACCCGCAACATCTGTCACGACTGCCAAAAAGAGTTGACGGAACGCCCGCCACTCACGTGGGCAAGATCACCAGCGACCATGGTCACGTTCGTATTGCTGAAGGTATTCACGTCTGGGATCTCGAGCCCGGCGGCTTCGACCACTTCAAGTAAAAGTGATCAAACGAACCCGGGACCGAATGCCGGTTTGACTCCCTCCCCTTCCCCTCTTAGACTCGGAAAACTCTATGCTCAACTTTTACAATACTCTCTCTGGCCGTGTCGAAGAGTTTCACCCGATGGTCGAAGGCGAAGCCCGGGTTTACTACTGCGGGCCCACGGTCTGGGATTTTGCCCACATCGGCAACTTTCGATCGTTCATCTGCGCCGACATCGTGCGACGCTATTTGAAGTATAAAGGTCTTCGCGTTACGCACGTTATGAACATAACGGATATCGAGGATCGCATCATCGCCCTCTCGCAAAAAGCGGGCGAGACAATCGATGATTACACGGGCCGCTACATCGAGGCGCTCTGGCAGGATTTCGATGCGCTGGGCTGCGAGCGGCCGGAAGTCGTGCCGCGCGCAACCCGGCATATTCCAGAGATGGTCAAGCTAATCGAACGCCTGGAAGAACGTGGTCACGCGTATCGTTCTGAGGGATCGATTTATTATCGCATCAGTTCTTTTCCTGAATACGGCAAGCTTTCGAAGATCAACTTTGCAGGCAACATAGCCGGCGCGAGCGAACGCGTCGATACAGACCGTTACGAAAAGGAAGACGCGCGCGATTTCGCTTTGTGGAAAGCGGCCTCTACTCCGGACGAGCCGGCCTGGGACACCAGCCTGGGACACGGCCGGCCAGGCTGGCACATCGAATGCTCAGCGATGTCCATGAAGTATTTGGGAGAGACTTTTGATATTCACGCCGGCGGCGTCGATCTAATCTTTCCGCATCATGAGAACGAAATCGCGCAGAGCGAAGGGGCCACCGGCAAGGAATTCGCCCGCTCGTGGATTCATTTTGAGCACTTGAAGGTTGACGGGGAGTCAATGTCCAAGTCGAAGGGCAACTACTATACGTTTCGCGATCTAACAGCCCAGGGCTTCAGCGCGGCTGCGGTTCGTTACTTTCTCTTGAGTGTGCCGTATCGCAAACAGATCAATTTCACCCTGGACGGTTTGCGCGCCGCGGAAAAGACCGTAGGCGGCTTGCGCGACTTTCGCGCGCGCCTCGAAGAAACAAAGGTCGAACCGGGTTTGGATGCCCGACTAAATGAAATGAGTGTAAACGCACTCAAGTCCTTCGAAGAGGGTATGGACGATGATCTGAACACTTCGATGGCGCTGGCGGTTATACACAATCTTTCCCGTGAAGTGAACACTGCTATTGCCCGGCGCACGCTGTTGGAAGATAACAAGCGCGAAATAATTGAAACTCTGGCAAAATTCGACAGTGTCTTCAACATCTTAGGTAGCCTGCCGCGGGAAATGCTTGACGAAGAGATCCAGCAGTTGATCGACGAAAGACAGGAAGCGCGCCGGCGTCGCGATTTTGGGCGGGCCGATGAGATTCGAGACGAGCTGTCTGACCGCGGCATCGTCCTCGAGGACACCAAAGATGGCGGGCGCTGGAAGCGGAAGTAACATTCATCTAAACCGGGTGCGGCTGGCCCGCTGAATTCCCATAAATGCGGCCCGCTCATTGGATTAAGTTCAGGTGTTTAAATGCATTACTCCCGCCTCAATGCGGGACTGGCAATGCTTTAACCCGAAGTGGTAATATCCTCTACTGGCAATGAAAAGAAACCAACCGCTACATCTTCTTCCCCTCGAGTTTCGCGCGAATCTTTTCGCGGACTAGCTATCGTCTGTCCCAAAGTCAAAAGCGGCCACCGAGAACTCCAGCGTGAATTCTCGAGGGTCATCCGTTTTCGCTCTTCCCAGAAGGGCCACGACTCAACAAGGAGAAAGACATGACGATGACAATTGCGACACCGCAAAGTGCTGAAGAAACAAATAGCGGTGGTCCGCAAACCAAATTTCCGCGACGTCCAAAAATTTCGACGGTCCTGCCCGGGCCAAAAGGCCGGGCCATAATCGAAGCTGACGCCAAGTTCGTCACGCCTTCGTATCCGCGTCCGTCTTTCAAGCTGGTCGCCCAGCGCGCGCAAGGTGTTTGGGTCGAAGACGTGGACGGGAATATTTTTCTTGACTGCAACGCCGGCGTTGCCGTGTGTTCGACCGGCCACTGTCACCCGGAAGTTGTGCGGGCCATTCAGGAACAGGCCGAACAACTGATACACATGTGCGGCACCGATTACTATTACCGTCACATGCCCCAACTGGCGCAGAAACTGGACGAGATTGTTCCTGTCCGGCGGCCGACGCGCACCCATTTTGCCAACAGCGGCACCGAAGCAATTGAAACTGCTTTGAAGCTGGCGATGCACGCAACCGGCCGCGAGAAGTTCATTGCGTTCTTCAATAGCTTTCACGGCCGTACCCTTGGTTCCCTTTCGCTGACCTCTTCAAGAGCAGCACAGCGGGTGGGATTCAGACGTCAGGTATTGGATGTGGTTCATCTGCCTTATCCAAACGAGTACCGGAATCCCTTCAGCGCGGAAGACTGCGGCGATGGGGGCCCAACCCAGGGAGCGCTTAACTGGATTGAAAATCGTCTGTTCAAGACAACCACCCCACCTGAAGAAGTCGCGGCGATCGTGGTCGAGCCCGTACAAGGAGAAGGAGGCTATGTTCCAGCGCCAAAGGGATTTCTGAACGGGCTGCGCCGCATATGCGACGAGCATGGCATCATGCTCATCATGGATGAAGTGCAAAGCGGGATGGGCCGTACCGGAAAAATGTTTGCCAGCGACCACTACGACGTCAAAGCCGACATCGTGTGTATCGCCAAAGGCATTGCTTCCGGGTTGCCTCTGGGTGCATGCGTCGCGCGCGCGGATTTGATGGACTGGAAACCAGGCGCGCACGCTTCAACCTTTGGCGGCAATCCGGTGTGCATCGCGTCTGCTTTGAAAACGATTGAGTTGCTGGAAGGGGAACTGGTCGCGAACAGCGCCGAGGTTGGCGCTTATCTGAAGGCAGGGCTGGAAAAGCTAATGGCCCGGCACGGCTGCATCGGCGACGTGCGCGGGATGGGCCTGATGATCGGTGTGGAGTTCGTCGAGGATCGGACAACGAAGAAACCTAATCCTGACCTGCGCGACAGAGTAGAAATTGCCTGCTTCGAGCGCGGATTGATCCTGCTCGGCGCCGGCTTTAACACGATTCGCTGGTCGCCGCCGCTAATATTGACACGCGAGAATGTCGATGTTGCGTTGGAAATTTTCGACGACGCGATTAGCGCCTCGGTTTGATAAAGGGCTTTCAATGTTATGTTCAAAGGAACTGTAGTTTCGATTCACATCGCCCCCGCCGCTGAAGCTGCAATGCAGTCGGTCGACGAAGTGCGCACCATTTCCGGCAAAGGATTGGAGGGTGATCGCTACTTCAATCAAACCGGAACCTTTTCCAAGCCGCAGCCAGATCGCGAGTTAACTTTGATTGAGGCTGAAGCGGTGGACGCTTTGCAGGCTGAACTCGGCGTCAAATTGAACGCCGGCGCGATCCGGCGAAACATCGTCACGCGTGGCGTACCGTTGAATCATCTGGTGGGTCGCGAGTTTCGAATCGGCGAAGTAAAGGTTCGCGGGATTAAACTTTGCGAGCCGTGCTCGCACCTGGCGCAGCTGGTACATTCCGCAGTCCTGCCGGGACTTCTTCACCGCGCGGGCCTGCGCGCTCAGATTCTGACAGACGGAACGATTCGAGCTGGAGAGGCCGTTACGGAGTGACGCCCGGCGGCATACGTCGTCCTAAAGATGTTTCGTGTTGCTTCGAGTAGCCAGTCGGCCAGGTTAGTTCTTCACAAGGATTTCTTCTGAGTAGTTAACCCATTCTCTTTCTTATCTCTTCAACTCTTGCTTTCACCGGCGCTTCTTCCATCGTCGTAATGCGGCCGTCGCGATAAATCTCGTTACCAGCAACTATCGTGATCCGCACGTCACTTGCCGATGAACAAGAGACCAGGGCATCGACCGGGTCCCGCACCGGTTGCTGATGCAGGCCATCCAGCCTGACGATCGCGAGGTCGGCCTGCAAACCTTCGGCAATTGCCCCCGTCTCTTTGTCAATCCCCAACGCTCGAGCGCCGCCCAGAGTCGCCGAAAACAGAGCACCTTCCGCCGCCGGTAGATGGCGCGCTCCTTCCGTCTCGCCAAAACTGCGCGCCAGCAGAGTGGCAAAGCGCGCTTCCTCCAGCAGGTCGCAAGTATTGTTGCTGGCGACAGAGTCACTGCCGAGTCCCACATTCACGTGTTGTTGCAGGAACTCGGTAAAGGGCGCGTGTCCGTGGCCAAGTTTTGCATTGGACTTCGGACAGTGTGCAATCCCCGCTTGCTTTGCCCGGATCGATTCGATGTCCGCATTGTCCACGGTGATGCAGTGCGCGAGCAGCGGCTTTGTTTCCAACACACCGTGGCGCGCCAGATGTTGAATAGAAGACGTTCCCGGCGTTTGCCATTCAATGCCGCGTCGGCGCAGGGCTTCGGCAAACGGTCCCTGGCCTGCCCTAAGCAACAGATCCTCAGCTTGAGACTCTGCTGCGTGGATCATTAACGGGAGTTTTTCCTTCAGGGCAAACTCACTAATCAACTCAAGCTGCGGCGCGCTGACCGTGTAGGGCGAATGCGGCGATACGCCCGCTTTAACCAGGGAGCTTTCGTTGTCGCGCAGTTTGCCCACTTTCTCTTGTAGCTTCGCCAGATTCTCCTTTGCGAGTTTTGGATCAGGGCCGAATGATTCCTGGTAAACGATGCCGCGCAGTCCGACTTCACGCAGTGCCTTCATGCTTTCATTTGCAGAGTCGCTGGCGTCTGCCAGGCAAGTGACGCCCGCGCGCGCTGCCTCCAGCGCGCCCCAGGTGGCTGAGACCTGGATATCCTCCGGCGTAAGTGCCATTCGCGCGAATGTCAGCTTCAGTAGCCAGGCAAAGAAATCATGTTCCTCGCGCTCGAGAAAGCCGCGCATAACAGTCAGTTCAAGATGCGAATGAGCGTTGATGAGACCCGGCAGGATAGCGGCTTCGCCGCACTCCGTTATGCGCGCCTGCGGAAATCCAGCGGTAACAGCGTTGCGCCGTCCCACCGCCACGATGCGCGCCCCTTCAATCGCGACTGAGCCGTCCTCGATTACCGGAGCCGAAATCGGCAGCACCCAGCGGGCGCAGTAAATTGTTGTCATTGCCTGATCGAGTGATGCGCCACTGATAATCGTGGGCACACTGCGTGAACGCCCGTAAGACATGAGGGCATCATTTGGTTCCGTTAGCTAAATTTGATTTCGAGGCTTTTCGTTCGCGATAGCGCTCTAGAATTGACGTGACATAAGCGCGGGTCGAAGAAATGTCTATGCGGGCGATGAATTCCTCTGCGGACCAAGGCGGCGCGCCATTTGCCGTGCGGTTCCAATCAGCCGCGCGACTGGGCCCGGCGTTATAGGCCGCGAGCATTCGTGCCTCTTTGTCAGGCGTGGCGCCATACTCCTTATCAAATTTCTGTAGATACCAGCACCCGATATCAATGTTGCGTTGGGGATCTTTCAAAGCCTCTCTTGCGTTGGCGGCAATCTCTCGTTCAACGTCATGAGCGCCCTTCTCAGTGGCCCACTCGCGCCCGGTTGCGGGCATCA
Organism: Pyrinomonadaceae bacterium; assembly: GCA_040003545.1. Lineage (GTDB taxonomy): Bacteria > Acidobacteriota > Blastocatellia > Pyrinomonadales > Pyrinomonadaceae > DASXRU01. The sequence goes on from JBDUCF010000044.1 coordinate 8,823, forward strand.
CCTGCATCAAACCGATCTCGCCGTCCTTTCCATTCTTCCACGGGCTAAAATATGTTTCTTCGTAGATCACGCTCCAGACCAGGTCCGGATCGATATGGTAGGCGCTGGCCTGTTTAGCAATTAACCGGTCATAGCGATGAATCCAATACTGGTTCGCATAGTAGGCGCCCACGGCGGCGACGGCGATCAGAACGACAAGAAAAATGCCTAGTCTCTTCATTAAAAATAAGGAGTCAGAAGTCTCTCGGAATTCAGAACGTAGCGTCGAACACGATCGGCTCTGATTCCCGAATGCTGACTGCTGACTCCTGTTAATTAACCCTTCGTAGCGAGGACCAAAAACTTGCTCGCGCGCAGGCGCGGTCCACGCCTTCGTACCGCGATCTCAACGTGCGTTCATCGAGCACATGGCCCTGGAGCCAGACTTCGGCCGAAAGCGTCGATCCGATTGCCAGTTCGCCTCCACCCAACGCGCGGCGATTCACGAGCACCTCGAGTTTCAGCTTCTCCAGATCCAGATAAATCCAATACAGCTCGCTGCCGGAAAGCGGATTGCGAAGTGGCTTGAAGGCAATAACCCGACCTCGCAAGCTCCAATCATTCTCGTGACCCGCGCGCGACGGCGCCGAGCGCTCCAGTGACATCCAACGACAATCCATCTCCCGGCGGCAGATCCGGGCCCGGTATGCCAGACCGCACAGACCTACTTGCAACTCCTGGGCGCAGAAACCGGCAGATCCTACTTCCGTCAGATTCTGCAGTTCAAAGAGCACCTCAGTATCCGTGCCGTCGCAGTAACCATGAACGACTGCTTCGCCCTCTTCGTCGTATTCAGTAAGCGCCCAGGGACTGATGCGTTGCGCGTAGCGCGCGCGGAATCCGGGGCGGCAGTTGGCGTAAAACACGTCGCCGGTGCCGGACTCGTAGAGGACCGTCCAGACTTCGAGACCCTCCCCAAGTTTCCAGCAGCGGCCGTGTATCACAGCGCCCCGCCGAGACAGCTGCGTGGGCTCGCCCTGATCTCCGGCGCGCTCAGCTAGAAAGTTAAAAGCCTTCTCGCTGGGCACTTCCAGCCCGATGGTCTCAAAAGTTACGTCCATTTCGAACTCGGATTACTTCGCCGCCCGCCTGCGGCTCTCGATTTCATTCTCATCTTCACCGGCAATCCCATCGACTATCACTCTGCGAGCTTTACCATCTTTGAGAGCGCGAACGCGCCGCCCGGAACGACTCGCCGGCTGCTGGCCGGCCCGGACCATTTCTGCGAACAAGTCCACATCGTAATCGACCTCGCGCGACATCTGTTCGCGAATCGCGTGCAGTACTTTCAAAAATCTCGGCTTACGATACATGCCTGTCTCAATAGTTTCCGGTTTCAGGTTCGCGACTCGAGCTGACGCTATCCTGATGCGTATTTCGTTTTTATTCAAATCAAACTCAACACCTAAAATGCTTTCTCCGACTCTGTTGTTTCTGAAACCAGAAACTCCGGCGTCACGATCATCGGCACAAAGAATCCAGCCGCCGTATTAAAGAGCCGTATGCGTGCCTGCCGCCGCACATTCGCCAGATGACCGAAGTTCCATGTGACTAGATAATCTATTTTGTGGAATGAGGCAATGGCAACGTGTAACGCGTCGGCAATGTACTTGCGGTGAAAGATGCCGCGGGCAATGTAACCTTCGGCCAGAATCGTCGCCTCTTCCGTCAATTCTATCGTCTCCAGATCCTGAATCAGTTTCAAATAACCAGTGCGATGTGGCTCTTGCACTCGTTCAAGCTCGCGCGCAACCAGCGGCGATACCACCGCCCGGTACTCCGACATTTCATGTTCCCACCAGCGGATCGTAAGGTCGCGGCGAAACGGTTCACCATTATCCAGGTAAGCGCCAATGACGGAGGTTTCCAGGTAAAGACTTGACTTCATGGTGCTTCCACTTCCGGCACAGTGGGCGTGCTATCCTTCTCTACTGTTGCTTTCGGCAATGGCGCCAGGCGAATAAGGCCTTTTTGAAAGTCAAACGCAATGCGGAAGTGATGCAGAAAGTTCCCACCCAGGATTCCATTCTGGTTAAACCCGGCAGTTTCATTGATGGCATCGAGATCGAGCACTGCGGCGTCAATCCGGTCGCGCCCGTGCGCCCCCAAGGCGATTCGCGGCAGCGTAACCGTCTTGACGTTTTCCGAAATCCCAGCTGCGCCGAACACACGCATTCGTCCCGGCTGGACGAACGATTGTACTTCGTCAAGAGCGGCAAGCTTCTCGGAAATAACTGAGACGCTGGCGCCGGTGTCAATGATGAAATTCTGCGGTTTGTCGATCCCATCTATCTGCACTTCTCCGCTCAGAAATCCGCTGGAGGTAGTGCGTATGGGAATTTCAATCACGTTACTGTCGCGACTCTCGCTTTCCGGCTTACCATCTTGTTTGAAGTTCAGCGTTCCGGACTCCAGTCCTTCAGAACCGCGCTGCCTTACCAGGGCGAGCGTTTGCGACCCGTAATCGACCGCAGCGAAGAATTTGGAGATCACAGATAAACCGATGAAACCATCTACGCGATTCTTTTCGTCGTAAAATTTGCGAATGTAGACCGGAACATTCTCTACCCGCGCGCCGCCGATCTCTATCGAGGAGAGATATCCGTAAACGATTTCAAACCGGCCGCCGCCGCCCACCGCGCGCGCCTCTCCGCCACGAGCCACTGCGTGCAAACCCAAGCGGCGCGCAGTTTCATCCGAGATGACAGACATTCCAGATCCCGTGTCGAGCACGAAATGCAATAGCTCTTTTGATCCGTTGATGCGTACCGCGATTATGGGCCGGTGGTCGGTTGATTCAAACTTTACTAAAGTGCGGTTGGCTCCTCCGGTCACATACAATGAACCTTGTTTTCCCAGGTAACGGAGAAAATCGATCAATCCACGAATACGCGCTCGCCGGTCCAGGTCTGTGCGCGGTGCTATTGAGAGAAAGCGCTCGTAGGCATCTGCTGCTTCCTTGAACCGCTCACTGCGCGCGGCCGCCTGCCCCAGACTGAAGACATAGTCAGGCTCGTTGGGATCGATGGCGGTCGCGCGCCGCAAACCACTCAAGCACGCATTCACACGGTTCTCATAGAAATCAACCATGGCCAGCCCGGCAATGGCGAGAGCCTCGTCATCCTTAATACTGAGGGCGGTGCGGAATTCTTCCACCGACATGCGAAAGTCGCCCGAGGCCAGTACCGCCGCGCCGAGCAGGGCATGAGCCCGAGCAGAAAGTGGATCGATCGCTATCACTCGAGCTGCGTGATCGAATGCATCCTGAAGATTGCGTTGTTTGAGAAGGGTGAAGCTCAGCCCGAGGCGGGCTGCGATGTCTCTCGAGTCCTTTGCCAGCAGTTGGTGAAAAAGTTTTGCTGCCGTCTCGTATTCACCATCACGGAGGGCTCGTTCGGCGCGGGTGCGCGTCTTATCGTCACCTGCTATTGCCAGGGCGGGACGGGGCCAGACCGCCAGGCAAAGCACAAGACTCGCGAGACTGACCACTATTAATCGACACCGGGATTTATTTATAGCACCCATCGATTTCTTTCCCAGGTCTCGGATGTTGTAACCCTGGCGGCTCGATGCCACGGTACTCAACAAAAGAACTTACGAGTCAGCTCTATTTCAGAATCTCTCCAGTCTTCATTGACCAGAGCACCAGATCAAGCTCATCAAAATCTATCCCTATATCTTGAGCGAACTGCCGCATTGCCGTTTCGGTTTCCAAATATCTCCGCCGAGTCATTGCCGGTTTGGCGGAATCGACGACGCCTACCTCTGCCAGGCACCTCATTACGTGCTTGTCGAGAATGCCGTAGCCTTTGAACCCGACGTTGCGCAAGAAATGGCTGGATTCTTTGTAACCCAGCCCCTTAATACCGGGCTCTTTAGCCAGCCAGTCCCTTCGCTCGAGAGGATCGCCAAAGCTCCTTAATTGCTCGCGTAGTCGCATGTCAAAGTGCTGCCGCAAATATTTGCGGGTGACCACGACGTAAGCGGGCCGCGACGATGGATAGCGATGGGCCCGCGCATTCACGAGCGCCCGTGTCATCTGCTGGCTGCGGCCATTGGCAAGAAGCGGACGAATCGCTTCGATCGCGCGCAACCCCATTCGCGCCGA
>JBDUCF010000045.1:0-12967 GCA_040003545.1 Pyrinomonadaceae bacterium
CGTCAATTCGACGCAGCGTTCGTTGGGAACATACTCGAGGCGTATGGTGGCAAAATCGGGAAAATCCGAGAAGGGGCAGATGGCCGTGAATTCGTTCATCTCGAAATTGATCTTTATCTCGCGGCCGCGAAATTCGTAGGGGAATGTATCCAGCGGATAAAGATCCATCTCTTCGCGCGGCGTCGAGCGAATGTCCAGATCCTGCTGGTTCGGGGAGGGAAGATTTGCCTCTGCCGGCTGCATTACAAGTTTCTCCTTACAAATTACCAGCCGGGCGCGGCCGCCCCAGGGTAAAGAAAGTCACCAGCACCAGGCCGGCCACGAATCCGCCAATGTGTGCGGCGTAGGCAACGCCGCCCTGTTGTGATCCGCCACCCAGCATTCCCAGCCCGCTGATTAGTTGAAAACCAAACCATATACCGATAGCCACCCAGGCAGGGACCCAGGTGAGAAAGCGAAATAGGAAGACCATTACCCGCCGAGAGGGAAAAAGCAAAATGTATCCACCGAGAACTCCGGAAATAGCTCCCGAGGCTCCCAGGCTGGGTACCAGGAGGCTGCTCCGGTCTCCTCCCACTGCAGCGGTGGCCGCGAGTATTGATGTTGTGAAGACATGCGCGAAAGACGCCAGCACGCCACAAACCAAATAGAAGATCAGATATCGCAAGTGGCCCATCCGGTCCTCGAGGTTATCGCCAAAGATCCAGAGGAACAGCATGTTGCCGCCGATGTGCACAATGCTGCCGTGCATGAACATGGAGGTAATCAGCGTGATGTAAACGGAAAAGGGGGTCCGCTGCAGTCCGGGCAAATTGAAGCGCTCGCCGGTCACCGGCTCAACCACCACGCGATCCGGCGTTACTACATCATGACCGGTGACAATTTCTTCGGGAACGGTGGAGAACGCATAAGTAAATTTCTCGTTTGAGCCCAGGCCCTGAAGAAAAACAAAAACGAGAATGTTGACCGCGATCAGAATGTAATTGACGATCGGAGTGGTTTGCCGATCGCTATTGTCGTCATATAACGGAAAAACCATTTCAATACCCTCTGTTCTTACGTTTCAGCCGCAGCTTCCGCGAAAGCCAATTCACCTTCTTTCAAATCAAGGCGGGCTTCTTCCACCGTGCCAAACACCCGCGCGCGCTGATCATCAAATTCACCTTCCCAGCGCGCCACAACCACCGTAGCAAGACAATTTCCCAAAACATTCACAGAAGTACGGCCCATATCCATCAACTCGTCAACGCCGAAGATGACCGCCACGCCGATTGGCCCCAGGCCGTTGGGCAGAAAGCTGTTTAAGGTGGCCAGCAGAATTACGAGCGCGGCGCGCGGCACTCCGGCGACACCTTTTGAGGTGATCATCAGCGTCAGCATCATCACGATCTGGCGGCCAAAACCCATGTGTTGACCGGTAGTAGCTTCGGCGGCCTGGGCCACGAAGACTGAGGCCATCGCCAGATAAAGCGTCGTGCCATCAAGATTGAAGCTGTAGCCTGTCGGCATCACAAAGCCAACGATGCGGCGCGGTACGCCCAACCGCTCCATGTTTTCCATCGCCTTCGGCAAGGCGGACTCGCTGCTGGTTGTGGCGAAGGCAATCGTGAAGGGCTCGCGCACTGCTCTAAGGAATTGCCTGATGGGAACGCGCGCGATGATCATCACCGCGCCCAAAACAAAGAACACCAAGATGAAAAGCGCAAGATAGAGAGAGCCAATCAACTTGCCAAGGTTCCAGAGCACGCTCAGACCGTTGGTCGCAATCGTGTGGGCCATCGCCGCCCCCACGCCGATGGGCGCAAACATCATGACGTAGTTGGTGAACTTAAACATCACCTGTGATAGCGCTTCGCAACCGCGCAGGATCGGAGCGGCCCGTGCGCCCATCGCCGAGACCGCCATCGCAAACAAAACGGTGAATGCGACTATCTGCAACACGTCGCCGCGCACCATCGAATCGATCACGCTTGAAGGAAAGATGTGCACCAACAGATCGCGAAAGCCCTGCGGCTGAGTCTTGACTAGTTGAGTAATGTCTCCGCCGCCGGCAAGGGCAACTCCAACACCCGGCTTTGTGAAGTTCACAATGCCGAGGCCGATGAAAAGCGCGATTGTGGTAACTATTTCAAAGTAGAGCAGCGCCTTCAGGCCCATGCGTCCGACTTTTTTCAAATCGCCGCCACCGGCGATGCCGACTACCAGCGTCGAGAAGATTAGCGGCGCAATAATCGACTTGATGAGGTTGAGAAAGATGTCGCGGAGAAAGTAAATCTTGTTGCCCCAGTTAGGACTGAGCCAACCGAGCAAGCCGCCGAGCACAAGACCGATAAGGATCTGTGTCGTCAGCGAAGGCCGGTACCGGCGACGTGGTGTTGTTGACGTTGTCATTGTTCTCCGTTTGAAGGTCTTAATTTCATGAGTGGAGAATGCTGGTTTGATTTATCTTCCCCAGCGCAACTTGTCGCGCAGTACTTCGAAGTAGTTTCGATTCATTGGTTGCACCAGGTTAAAAGTAGTGGGACTCTTGCGAATCACGACCCGGTCGTCGACCTTCAAGGGAAAGCCAACCTGACCATCCAGGGTAAGCGTCACGTCTTCTTCCCGCGTTTTCAGACGAAGCTCAATCTCGGCGTCATCGGGCACCACGATTGGGCGGTTCGATAAAGTAAACGGGCAGATGGGAGTGATCACCACTGCATTCATCGAAGGATAGATTACCGGGCCGCCGGCGGAGAGATTGTATGCCGTTGAGCCGGTGGGAGTAGAAACGATTAGCCCGTCCGCGCGAAATGAATTCACAAACTGCTGGTTGAGATAGGCTTCGATCTCGATGATGCGGGCCAGGGCAGACTTGTTGATGACGACGTCGTTCAGGATGCGGTTACCACTGACATGTTCCGCGCCGCGAAACAATTCAACCGCCAGCATCACTCGCTTTTCAAGTTTGTATTGTCCCTTGAGGATTGATTCAAGCGCTTCAAACAACTCTTCGATGCGAAACTCCGCCAGGTAACCGAGGCCGCCATAGTTCACACCTATGACCGGAATGTCCGTGTCGCCGACCATCCGGGCCGTTGCGATCATGGTGCCGTCGCCGCCGAGCACCAGCATCAGATCGACCTGGGCAGCCAGTTGGTCCTCCGGGACTACCACGACCGAACAGCCAGTCTCGTGTTCAATGCGCTCGCGTTCGATGTCAGGGCCGCCCAACAACGCGATGCCGCGCTCGTTCAGCCATTCTGCCAAACGGCACAGAGTCTGTAATGCATCCGGTTGATGCCGCTTAACTACAACACCAACGCGCTGGAGTGAAGAAACTGCCATCTATACAAGTCTCTCGTTGATGCTGCGTCCGTCACTTGGGACAGTCAGAGGTCCGCTCGTAGCCGTCCGCTCGTAGAAAGCCAGATACTCTCGATTGCCTTCGGCGCCTTGAATCGGCGATTCAATTACACCGCGAACCATCAGGCCGAGCTGTCGCGCTGCGTTGTTCACTTCTTCGATCACGCGCGCGTGCTGTTCCGGGTCGGTCACGATTCCTCCGCGGCCGACTTCGCCACGCCCAACTTCAAACTGCGGTTTGATAAGCGTAATCACACGGGCGCGTTCCGTCAACAAATTGACCACTGCCGGCAAAACTTTAGTGGCCGAGATAAAAGAAACGTCAACGGTGGCGAGGTCGAATTGCAGGCCGAGGTCTTCGGGTTTCAGGTAACGAGCGTTAATGCCTTCGCGGGATTCGACGCGGGGATCATTTCGCAAGCGCCAATCCAGTTGGTTGTGGCCGACATCGATGGCCACAACTTTGTGCGCGCCGTGTTGCAGCAGGCAATCGGTGAAACCACCGCTTGAAGCGCCGATATCCAGGCAGAGCAGTCCGTTCACATTAATAGCAAACTCGCGTAGCGCGGCTTCGAGCTTTACGCCGCCGCGTCCCACGTAGCGGGCGGCCGGATCGTTCGCACCTTTGATACGAACCTGGGCATTAAGAGGGATCAGATCGGAAGGTTTTTCAACGCGCTGTTCTTCAACCAGCACCGCCCCCGCCATGATCATTGCCTGCGCCCTGGTGCGCGATGGAGCGAGGCCACGTTCGACGAGTAGTTTATCTATGCGCTCGCGCTGCATGCTGCGATACTTTACAGCACAAACAGCATTCTCGCCGAGATCGGACGAGGTGAATCTGTGGCACGCTTCGCTAACCTCGGAGGCTATGAACGAGTGTTCGCGGCGCCTCATAGAGATGCAGTTCGCCAGCACAACCCCGGCAGAGCCATACCAGAACGTGCGGCGCGTCGGTCCAGTAAAAGGGGCCGATCCTGCTTGCTATCTTCAAAGCTTTATCGGCCGGCAAACGCTGGATCGCCTGTACGTAAAATACGCCGTTGTAGAATTCGCCTTCGGTCCCGGGTTCGCGGTGACGACATTCGCGCTCACGAAATTCTTGCTTGTACATCGAGGACAACACCCCCTTCGCGCCACGGGCGCGATAATACTTAGCATCGATAGACTATCTCGGGGCGTAGCTTCTGATATGAGAACTATGGGGCTGGGCGAATCCGAAGTGTGGGGAAAAACTCTGATACGCCCTGGGGCAGACATGATGTCACGCTCCGGAGGCGCGGTCAAACTGTGGGCTTCATTCGCTAGTATTAGTTTCGCGCCAAGGCGCTAAGAAAGAAAAGACCGTAGGCGCAATCAGGATCGAATTCATCAGCCTGGCGCCTTTCGCTCTTCAATTCTTAGCGCCCTGGCGCGAAACGAAAGAGCGACTAGACCGAGCCAATCGCCTGCGTTAAAACAGAAGCGTACTCCTGTCGCTTAGAAAGGACTGGGGCCCTCGAATATTTCCCGGATGCTGGCAGCGTCCCTTGGTCGCCGGGGGTCCTGGGGCGAGTCAACAGAACGGCGCACCTTGGCGATGCGACGTTGCTGATCTGATGGCTCTGAACGCTTCTCGACGGCCTTCGTTCCCTCAGCAACGATCTCGTTACCGGAAGACTTCTTTTGAACCTGGTTACCGTTCGTAACCGGTTTCGTTTCCTTTGTATCAATCGGGGCAGGCACGTTCGAATCAGTTTGCGCGGAGGTCGTTTTGTTTGGAACAGCAGCGCTGGATTGCGGAGTTGTCGCCGGCGTTTGGGGTATTTCCGAAACTGCCGCGTCGCTGGTGGACGCTGACAGCGGGGTGGCAATCGCGCCATCTGAACGGCGGTGGTTCTGAAAATAGTTCGCGGACATTGCTACTGCGGCGCCGGTAATGGCCGCGGCAACGATGATTATCCCGGTGACCAGGTAAGTACGAACGCTCCATCGATCAACAGGTTTTTCGATTGGAACAACCGGCTGAGCCCTTAGCAATGTGGTCTCGTCGTCGAAATGTGGCGACTGAGGAAACTCAGTTTCCGCATTAGATTTGGTAGAAACAATTATTCGCGAAAAACTCTTCATAAGTCAGGCCAATAGTCCTTCTTTTGGTATCCCGTATATCCTGAGGCAGTCATAGCAAGATCAGGGCCACGAAAGCGGCAGCCCTTCGAACTCGGGAACAGTCGTCCAACATCTGATGTTCGCCGACTTTAATGCAGTTTGGTTACAGAGGCGTTTACCACTTCGTGGGTGCTAATTACCCATATCGTGCATTGAGGCGAGACCGGCGACGGTGCTATTGCCCGCAGATCCGGCTTGGATACTAACCACGCTTTTCGTTGAACTGATGGAAGTGGGGACGCCGGCGCCGGGAGGAGCGCGGAAAAGAATCGAGGGATGAAAACCTGTTAAACCTTCTGGCGCTTGGCTCGACGCTGATCCAAAACCTCAACCGACTCTTTTACCCGAGTGTAAATGCCGTCGGCGTCGAGTCCGTATTTCGCTAAAAGCAGTTTGGGATCGCCATGGGTCACCAGCCTGTCGGGGATGCCCACGCGCACCACGCTGACCTTGTCCTGCAAACCATTCTCTTCGAGCAGTTCCATTATCGCCGAGCCGAAGCCTCCGGCGAGATAAGCTTCTTCGACGGTGACGATGAGCCGTTTCGTTCGTGCCAACGCCAGCAGCAGGGCGGCGTCGAGCGGCTTCACGAACCGGGCATTCACCACTGTGACTTCGATGCCGTCGCGGGCCAGGTTCTCAGCGGCTTGTAGCGATGGATGCGTCATCGAGCCATAGGCCACGATTGCCACTTCGCCGCCGTCGCGCAGAATCTCGGCCTTGCCAATTTCCAAAAGCTGCGGTTCCCGCATCGGCACTCCGATGCCATTGCCGCGAGGATAGCGCATGGCCGCCGGGCCGACATGCTCGACCATGGTGAACAACATGTCGCGCATTTCACCTTCGTCTTTCGGCGCCATCAATATTATGTTCGGCACCCCGCGCAGGTAAGCGATGTCCAGCAATCCATGGTGCGTCGGTCCGTCGCCGCCGGCGATACCTCCGCGATCCAGGCAAAACTTCACGTTGAGATTCTGGATGCAGACATCATGCACCAACTGATCAAAGCCACGCTGCAAAAACGTTGAGTAGATGGCGCAAACCGGCTTAAGTCCCTCGACCGACAAACCAGCGGCAAAGGTTACGCAATGCTGTTCAGCAATACCAACGTCGAACGAGCGATCGGGAAACTTTTCCAGGGCCATCGCGACCCCAGTTCCGTCAGGCATCGCGGCAGTCAGGGCGACAATCTTTTCGTCCTTTTCCATCAGCTCGCATAACGCATTGCCAAATACCGCCGTGTAAGTCGGAGCTTGCGCCGCCGACTTGACTGCCACTCCCGTCTGGAGATCAAAGGGCCCGGTGGCGTGCCATTTGTAGTAATCCTTCTCCGCGGCGGGATGGCCCCGGCCCTTGGTCGTCAGTGCGTGAACGATCACCGGCCCATCCTTAACCTGCTGAGCTTCGCGCAGCGCAGCCACCAGGGCGCGCGGATTATGACCATCAACGTAACCGATGTACTTGAAACCCAGTTCATTAACCAGCGCGCCGGGCAGAACGGCGGCCGCTAGCGCATCCTTCACCGTTTTCGCCGCGTGATGCAGGCGCTCGCCCACCGACGGAATCGAAAGCAACGTCTCGCCTACTTCATCCTTGAAGCGGTGGTACGGTTGCGCCCCGCGCAGCCGGTTCAGATAACCTGTCAATGCTCCTACTGCCGGAGCAATCGACATCTCATTGTCATTCAAGAGAACGATCAGGCGCGTCTTCAAGTGGCCCGCCTGGTTAATAGCTTCCATTGCCATGCCGCCGGCGAGCGAGGCATCCCCAATCAAAGCGACTACATGATGGTCCTCGCCTTTGCGATCGCGCGCGATGGCCATGCCGAGCGCCGCGGAAAGCGACGTCGAAGCGTGTCCGGCTCCAAACGTGTCATAGTCCGACTCATCACGGCGAAGAAAACCACTGAGGCCGCCATACTGTTTGATGGTGGGAAGCTGGTCGCGACGCCCGGTAAGAATTTTGTGGGCATAGGCCTGATGGCCCACATCCCAAACCAGGCGGTCGCGCGGCGTATCGAACGCATAGTGCAGCGCCACGGCAAGCTCGACTGCCCCGAGCGAAGCGCCGGTGTGGCCGCCCACGCGTGACATTGTTTCCAAAATGTACTGGCGAATCTCGTCTGCAACTTCCCGCAACTGCTCAGGTCGCAGTCGCCGGAGGTCGGCGGGGCAATTGATTTCCGTTAAGAGTTTCATTGCGCGCGTATTGTAACGCGGGATTCAGGCTTTTGCTATCTCAAGATTTCTTCACATTGAGCCAGAGTACGTTGTCGTGCTTTCGCCTCAATTTGTTTGCCGACCCTCACCTGCCAGGACCTTGAACTCTGTTAACAACTCCCTGAGCCAAGGCGGGGCTTTATCATACAAAGTCCTTTCTACCATCAAGGTCCCCTCTTGTCAATAGCTCCCGCCATTAGCTCCCGCCATCCAGAGTCGGCTTACTTCGGCCAAACGACCTTCAGCCGCGTCTAAAACTGCGGATTCTTATTAAATGAAGGAGTAGAGAAGACATGTCCTTAGGAAATAAATTGATAGGGGCGGGCTTGACCGCAATTTTGTCTCTGGGTGTAGCCGCTTTCGCGCAGCAGCCGCAAGCGCCCCAACCTGGGCAAGGTAACCGCGCGGATCGCATGGGCCAGAGGCGGGGAACGGAAGGCCGTAACAAAATGCACGGCCGGGAAAGAAACGGCATGAGAGGCGTGCTGCGTGAGCTTAATCTAACCGATGCTCAAAAAGAACAGGTGCGCGCAGCCCGGCAGCGGAATATGGGGGGCTCAAGAGGGCAGCGAGAAGAACTGCGTCAACTGGCTGAGAAACGCCGGCAGGGAACGCTTACGCCGGAGGAACAGGCCAGGGCGAAGTCGTTACACGAGGAGATCTCCAATTCAATGAAGAACTCCCGCTCTGATCTATTTGCTATTTTGACTCCCGAGCAGAAGGCCAGGCTCGAGGAGATCAAGAAGGAACGCAAAGCGCGTCACCAGGAAATGCGGGAGCGTCGAAAAGAGAAGAGCGATCGTCAAAGCCCGCCGGCAAACATTCAGTAGCCAGGGAATGAGTCAGTCGTTCGGCCCGGCCAGTGAACATTGTCATTGGCGGGGCCGATTTCTCGACGGCTGTTATAGCAAGAATGTGGTTCGCCTCCCGGGGTACTTAACACCGGGTTCTCTTAGCCGCAGCAAGTAGGAGCACTCATCGCGACTGCATTTTCTGCAACAGCCGTCACCGTCTCGTTAGCGACCTCCCGCGTAATATCGGTGGTGCAGCAGGCTGAAGTTTCCGGCAAGTTGTCTTCGAGCACGACAAACGCCTCCCACTGGTTGCCGTCCGGATCGTGCACCCAGGTTTTGTCCTGCAGCGCATAACAGCAATTGGTTTGCATCTCATCGCGCGTCGCCAGTCCGGCCTCCGCCCATTTCCGGCGCATGGCTGTAACATCGTCCGTGGATCCGACCTGAATCCCAAGATGCGAGAGGGCGCCGCGCTCGCCAAACGAGACCTCATTAAGCGTTAGGTTCAAGGGCGGATTCTGCACATCGAACTTAGCGTAACCTGATCTGACCTTGCCGGGCTCGATGCCCAGCATCTGGCGATAAAACTCCGTGCTTACCAGCACGTCGCGCACGTTCAGCGCCAGATGCGCCTTCAGTGCTTTCACTGCCTCTGTGTTGCTTTCCATGTCACACCTCCATTATATTTACATTCGCCTACGCGAATATGAGGCCAGCTTAGCTCTTCCCTGACGAATATGTCAAGGCGCATGTGAAAATTCCAGGCGGGCTGAAGGGAACAGGTTTCGAGCGAGCGTGTCATTTCAAATAGAAGTAATGTGCATTGCAGATTGGGAGCAGGTGCGTGGGATCTATCTGGAAGGGATCGCCAGCGGGCAGGCTACCTTTGAAACTGCAGCGCCCGGCCACGAACGTTGGGAGAGCTCGCATCTTCCTTTCGCACGACTCGTGGCCCGCGATGGCGAGATTGTGAAAGGTTGGGCAGCGCTCAGTCCCGTCTCGAGCCGATCTGCTTATGCCGGCGTTGCTGAGACCAGTGTTTACGTCGGAGAACTCTACCGGGGCAACGGCATCGGGCGCCGTTTGCTCGAATCTCTGATCAGCGAGTCGGAAAAGAACGGGATCTGGACCCTCCAAGCCGTTGTCTTTCCAGAGAACAACGCGAGTGTCGCGTTGCATGAACACCTTGGCTTTCGCGAAGTAGGCACTCGCAAGCGAATTGCCAGGTTGAATGGTGTCTGGCGTGACACCGTGCTTCTAGAACGTCGCAGCAATGTGGTTGGAGGCGGTTAGATTTTATCGCGCCCAGGGCCGATTTTTGAGCGCAAGAATCGGATAGAAGAATTTCAGGTTTTTTGTTCGAATACGCCGAAGAAAGGGAACCCGGAAGTTACAAAACTCGTAATAAACTTACCGGCGCGAAAACGAAAGATGGGTGGTAAAGAATACGATATTGAGCTGCTTTTCAAAGCACTGGCAGACCGCACTCGCCTTCGGGTACTAAACCTGATCGGGGACGAAGAAGTCTGTGTTTGCTTCTTCGTGGAAGTTCTGAAAACCAACCAGCCGAAAATCTCGCGCCATCTGGCTTATCTGCGCCGCGCCGGCTTGGTCTCGACCCGCCGCGAAGGCAAATGGATGCACTACCGGGTGGTCGAGCCGCCTGATCCACACGCCGCCCGGATTTTTCGCGAAGTGCGCACCTGGCTGGCAAACGATGCAACGATGCAGCGCGATCGCTCCCGCCTGATGAGAATATGCTGCGCCCCCAGGCTTCCAGGGCAACTGCAAAAGGCGCCTCGTCCGAAAGCTTTGGTGGCATGAAACAGGAAAGGAACAAGCAATGGTTACCGCTATCGAGCCCCTACTGCGCGAACAGTTAATCAATCGCCGTCATCAACTTGAAGTTGCCGCAATCGGTTTTCAGGAAGCGGTTGAAGTAACCCGCCTTCTGGAAGAGGTCGATGCCGCTTTGCAGCGAATGGAAAAAGGAACGTACGGTCTATGCGACGTTTGTCATGACCCGGTTGAAACTGAGCGGTTGATAGCTGATCCACTAACTCGTTTATGCCTGGATCATCTTACTCCGACTCAGCAGAGGGCGCTGGAAGACGATCTCGAACTGGCCGCAAGAATCCAAGCCGGACTCCTGCCTCAGCCAAGCCAAAAGATTGATGGCTGGGAAATCGCGTTCCACTATCAACCAGCGGGTCTCGTGAGCGGTGATTACTGCGACCTAATCACGGGCGGTGTTGACGACAGCCTGCATTTCGTCCTGGGCGATGTTTCGGGAAAGGGCGTCGCGGCTTCAATGCTGATGGCCCATTTGCAGGCGATGTTTCGCACCCTGGTTTCCACCAAGCTGCCTCTCGATCAAATGCTGGAACGCGCCAGCCGGGTCTTTTGCGAAAGTACCCTGCCAACCCATTACGCGACCCTGGTCTGCGGCAAAGCCGGCACCGGCGGCGATGTCGAGATTTGCAATGCGGGTCACCTGCCGCCGCTATTGATTCAGCATGGGACTGTGAAAAGCATCGAAGCAACCGGCTTACCAGTTGGTGTTTTTTGCAGCGAGCAGTTCTCTGTCAATAAATTTCAGATGCAGAAGGGCGACACGTTGTTTTTATATACGGACGGATTCTCTGAGACTCTGGATATCGCAGGCAGCGAATATGGCAACGAACGATTGTCCCAACTACTGAGTCAGAACCCGGGCCTATCGCCGCAGGCCTTGATCGAAATGTGTCTGAGGGAACTTGATGGTTTTCGCGCCGAGCAACCGGCTACGGACGACCTTTCGCTGATGGCAATTCAGCGAGCGGCTTGAGAAACATCGGCGGCCCTCGCCTAAAAAAGCACCGACTCGTAGACACGAATCATATTCAACGAGGTGATCCCATGAAGGCATATCTTGTAACCACGGGCGCGGTCTTTGGGCTGCTGACCCTGGTACATCTCTGGCGGATCATAGGGGAAGGGCTGCACCTCGTGACGGAGCCGCTATACGTTCTGATCACCCTTGCCGCAGCAAGTCTAAGTCTTTGGGCCTGGCGCCTGCTCTGGCTCTCGACACGGTCGTGAGGATCGGAAGTCAGAGATCGGAAGTCAGAGATCAGAAGTCAGGGGTCGGCGACAATGAATTCAAACGCCTTAAGGACCTCTGACTTCTGACCTCTGGCTTCCACTCCGCCAAAATGCAGTGCCTTGACAATCTGAGTTCGAATATTAGAATGAAACTTCGCCAGCGGGGGCGCGGAGATGTGGCCGAGTGGCTGAAGGCGGCGGTTTGCTAAACCGTTATGGGTCAAAAGCCCATCACAGGTTCGAATCCTGTCATCTCCGCCAGAAATACAGAGGTCAGAGATCAGAAGTCAGAGGTCAGAAAAGACGCGTTGCGTTTATTTCTTGCCGGCCTCTGGTCTCTGACATCTGACCTCTAATTGTTATTCTGACCTCTGTTCTCCGACCTCTGATTTCTATGTCTGTTCGCGTTCGTTTTGCCCCATCACCAACCGGCTACCTGCACATCGGCGCGGCGCGCTCCGCGCTTTTCAACTGGCTCTACGCCCGCAAGACCGGCGGCAAGTTTTTGCTGCGCATCGAAGACACTGACCTGCAGCGTTCCACTGACGAATCGACGCGCTCGATCATCGAGGGCCTGGAATGGCTCGGGCTGAACTACGATGAGAAGATGGTTTTTCAGTCAGACAATGCCGATAAGCATCGCGCCGCCGCGAACCGCCTGGTTGAAGCAGGCAAGGCTTATCGCGACTTCACGCCCAGGGAACAGCGCGATGACTCGACAGTCAAACAAGGCATCGTCGCGCGCGCGCGCGCGCATGCCGCTGAAGGAGTCGATCATCGCAGCAATCCTTTTCGCGACTTGCCGAAAGAGGAATCGGACCGGCGAGCCGCGGCGGGGGAGCCGTTTGCCATTCGCTTGAAAGTTCCGCGCGCAGGCCGGACACAGTTCAGCGACGCGGTCTATGGCGAGCAGGAGCGTGATTATTCGGAAATCGAAGACCTGGTGCTGCTGCGCTCCGATGGTCATCCGCTCTACAACCTCTCGGTAGTAATCGACGACATCGAGATGTCCATCACCCACGTTATCCGCGGCCAGGATCACCTGACTAATACGCACAAGCAGGTCCTGCTCTACGAAGCGCTGGGCGCGCCAAGACCGCATTTTGCGCACCTGCCGCTAATCCTGGCGCCGAACAAGAACAAACTTTCGAAGCGCAAGCATGGTGAAGTCGTCTCGTTGACAACCTATCGGGATCGCGGATTTGTACCCGCGGCTTTTCGCAATTTCCTGGCGCTGCTGGGATGGTCGCCCGAAGATGAACAGGAAATCTTTACGCTGGAAGATCTGACCAGGAGATTTTCGCTCGAAGGCATCGGCCGCGCCAATGCCGTCTTCAATTTCCAGGAGAACGATCCGCGCCACTGGACGGACGACAA
>JBDUCF010000314.1:0-3831 GCA_040003545.1 Pyrinomonadaceae bacterium
GCGGCACAGCGAACTGGACCTCGCTCCAGACTTGTTTGTCGTCGCGCACTGGCTTTGCCGATTGCGCTTGCGCTCGCTGACTCAGGCTGCCGGCGACCGACAGGACGATAAGGCCGAAAAGGGCTGCCGCATACCAATTCAGTCTTTGCACCTCTGCAATTCTCCTCGTCAGGATGGAGTCCTGTTGTCCTGGTCTATGAACCGTCCTGGGGATTTGAATGATGTCTTCTATAGCATAGAGGGGGCGTTTTTCGGAAGATTTTTACGCTGCTGCGTCGTGGGTATTGGTTCAGTTGTTCAGCTGAACTGCGACAGGTACTGGCCTCATCGGAACGCTCCTTGTACTAAAGGCAATTATGCATGGCGGTTAATTTGTGGGCCGGTTCTGTCTCTTTTGTACGAGAGCCAGCACTGTATGTTACAGTTGGGCCAACAACGTAAGCGGAGGTTAATTAATGCGGCTTCTTATTTATTTCTTCACTGTGCTGGTTAGTGCGCTGCTGCTGGTGGCGTGTAATTCAAGTGATTTGAACAAAGCAAAGACAGGGCTCGCCGGCGGGGCAAACGCAACGCCGACCCAAACAGCCAACGATGGAGTGCGACGCATCACCACGGTTGAACTCCGCGACCAGCTTGAACGGGGGAAAGCCATTGTCATTGACGTGCGAAGCGAGCCAGCTTTCAAGGAGGGTCACATTAAAGGTGCGCGACTGATCCCGGCTGGTGACATTCTGGCGCAGGCTAACGAGTTACCCCGGGACAAGCTGATTGTTACCTATTGTTCTTGACCGGCCGAACATTCGAGCGCCGGTGCGGTGCTCGCTCTCAAAACAAAGGGTATGGAAAATACGGCGGCCTTGCTGGGCGGCTTCGAAGCCTGGAAGAAAGCCGGACTCCCGGTGGAAAGTGGGAAGCAGTAAGAAGTGAGCAGTGAGCAGTGAGCAGTAAGCAGTGAGTAGTGAGTAGTGAGTAGTGAGTAGTAAGCAGAGCTCGCAAACTTGTTTTACTGCTTACTGCTTACTGCTCACTGCTTACTGTTCTCACATTTGGGGCACAGGTTGGTGGACCAAAGCAGGGATTGGAGTCATAACTTTGCCGGAGGGAACACTTAATACCGGACAAGGGGAATTACGCACCACGCGTTCTATTTCCGGCCCCAGCACTGGGGCGCCGCCAAAGACAGAAGCGTGAACGCTGGTTCCGATCACGATCAGGTCGGCTTCAGTTTCAGCCGCCACGCGAACAATTTCCGCGTACGGCCTGCCCTCAGTGATATGCGCAACGGTTTTGTTTCTGCCCTCTCGCGAAAAAGAGGCCATACGCTCTTTTACCTGCGCTCGCATCTGAGAAAGCGCTGAGTGCCCGCCTTCCGGAAACATCACGGAAATCTGCTCGAAGTAATCCCCGATCACATAGACCGCGTGTAGCTCCGCGCCCGTGCTCGCAGCCAGTTCTCGTGCCACCTGAGTCGCGGCAATCGATGAGGGCCGGAAGTTTGTCGCCAGCAGAATCCGATTCAAGCGTATCTCGGTATGACTCTCCCGATATTCCACGAAGTCGTGCTGCGGCGGTCGCAGGGTCAATACGGGAGATGCCGCCTCGGCAATAACCTCCTCCGCGGTTGATCCCCAGAGCGCGCGCGATAAACCTTTCCGTCCATGAGTAACGATGGTCACCAGGTCGATGTCATAGTCGCGTACCGCCCGCGCAATCTCCGGCGCCGGCTCTCCCTCGACGATGACCGGCTCGACCTCCAACCCTTTGAATAAAGGATCGGACAGCATTCTTTTTACCTCGTCGCGGAGTTGCCTCAGCCATTGGTTCTCTTCCTCTTCGAGAACGTGCGCCGGCATCGTCATCAAATTGGCCGGCACTTTGCCGGCCTGCACGCTGAAAAGAATCACGCGCCCGCTTCCCGCTCGCGCAAACGCTGCGGCGTATTTCATCGCCGAGCGGGCATGAGAGGTAAAGTCGGTGGGAAATAAGATGTTTCGAAATGAAGACATAAGTCAGAAGTCGGAAGTCAGAAGTCAGAAGTCAGAAGTCAGAAGTCAGAGCTGACCCTTTGAAGCCGAGGATTCATTTACTGACCTCTGACCTCTGATCTCTGACCTCTGCCTCAAAGCACTCTCGTGCCGGCGATACGGTCGAGTTGCATATCCAGATTGAACCGAGTAAGCGCCTCGCGATGCTTTCGCGCCAGCATCGCCAGGTCCAATGCCACTCGTTCGCGGATGCGCCCGGCGCGTTCGCCGTTGGCAATCTTGTCTACTACCCGCCGTAGCGACTCGCTGATAGCGGCCACGTAAGGCCCGGCGCCCGGCTTTGCGGTAATTCTTACGATCGAGTCCGCATACTCAAAGCGATTCATCGAAGGATCGAGAAATGTGTAGTCATCCGCCAACTCCAGGCGCACAGTCTTAAAGATCGAAGCGAAATCCGCGCCCACGCCTATAGCGGCGCGCTCCACGGCCGCGATCAACTGGCCGCTGATTTCAACCAAATCAACCCACTCTCCTCCGCCTTTCTGGGCCGACTCTCTCGCGAAGGCCGCAAGTATCCTGCTGCCCGCTGATTCCAGGACGGGAGCAGGTGGTTCGGCCGGCGAGCTACTCTGTGTGATGGGGGCGGTTGGCGCATAAGGAGGAGCTGATGAGCGTACATCCTCGCTCCCAAGTGACATCGGCGGGGCGGGCACCCCGGTGGCCTGCGCTTCCTCCGCGCCTTCATAGACCGTAATTACACCACCGGGCTCGCGAGCGCGAACTACCAGGCGATGCAACGCAGCTTCCTCCAAAGATTCACGTCCGGTGGCATGATCAAGCTCATGGACCAGAGGTGTACTCGAACCCGTTAGGAATACATCCGCGGTGTAATCTTCCAGCTGAACATGCACGCGGCCTATTATTCCGCGCTGTATTAGATAGCGCAGCAAGGCCCAGATATTGACGAAACTGGTATCGAGATTTTCGTAAAGAATGCGGGAATTCACGGCTCGTATATTTATCTTACTGACAAGAATGCTTCGCGGCGGAGTCTAACAAGGCGTAGCGCAAAAGGCAAAACCTTTAATTTCTGCTTGCCGAATTGCGCTGCGAACCACCAACTGTTTTCTTTTGCCTTTCCGCACATTCCGTGCGAAACTCCGCCGCACATACGCAGCGAATAGTTCATCGCGCCCATTTCCGGAATTGAGGGGTTTTCGAAAAGCGAAGTGATCGAAGTCACCGACATCGTCAAACGATATGGATCCAACACGGTGCTCAACCGCGCCACCTTCCAGATCCAGGATGGACAACTTACGACAATCCTCGGTCCCTCGGGCTGTGGCAAGTCCACTCTGCTGCGCTGCATGAACCGGCTGGAACGCTTTGATCGAGGGCGGCTGCGGATTGGTGATGTCGAAGTTGTGGGCGCGGAAGATAAAAAACTCTCGGCGGCCGAAGACAAGGAGCTAACACGGCGGTTGCGCGAACTGGTCGGCATCGTCTTTCAAAACTTTAATCTGTTTCCTCATCTGACGGCCCTCGGCAACGCCGTCGAGGCGCCGGTTACGGTGAAAGGCATGCAGCGCAAAGAGGCGGTGGAGACGGCTCGGCACTATCTGAACAAAGTGGGCTTGAGTGAAAAAGAGGATTTCTACCCGGCGCAACTTTCCGGCGGCCAGCAGCAGCGCGTGGCCATCGCGCGCGCGCTGGCTATGGAGCCGCAAGTGATTCTCTTCGACGAGCCCACTTCGGCGCTGGATCCTCAGCTGATACAGGAGGTCGCGCGAATGTTACGCGCCCTGGACGATCTGGGAAAAACCCTGGTCGTCGTTTCGCATGATAT
>JBDUCF010000315.1:0-3829 GCA_040003545.1 Pyrinomonadaceae bacterium
AGCAACTTCTGCTTCCAGCTCGCAAGAACCCCGTTGAACTCAGGTGAGTTGAGCGCTGCGGCCTCCGGTTTTATCCACTGTACGTACCAGTCATTCCCACGCTCAAGCAATCCTTCGCTCTTGATGCCACTTTCGACGATGACCATGAGCGGGTGGCCGCGGCTATAGGCCATGGCGGCCTCGATCTGATTCCATGGCGTGGGCAGCTTGATTTCAGTGAGCGCGAGTGCCTTCGACCCACCACGCTTCTCAGTACCGGAAGGACTGTACAAACGTTCAAGAGCAATGACGACAGTGCCTAGGCAGGTGTCCATGAGCTCAGTGACTAACTTCAGCGGCGAATCGGCACTGAAGGCATTCCTTCCCACGGTATGTGGGATCAGGCCCTCACTACGAAGTCGGTCTTCCACCGCGCGAACAAACTCTTCTTGCTGTGCCGTGGCGGTACCACCAACGCTGAGAAAGACGTTCATTTCATTCATCGCTCCACACTCCCTTTTGTGAGATGCATAACTACTAAGTATGCATCAAAGCTGCTACATAATACCGGCGGGCGCGGCATTATGCATCAGTGAGTTCATCTGGATCACTTCACTTGCTCGCGCCGGCGCCGACGGGATCTGTGTCCGCATCGTCAAAGCTGGTTGGGGCCAGATTGGTTTCGCTAATTGGGCTAATTGGGCCATTCGAATGTCCCGAGTGGGCGGAACCGGGCGAAGCCTCAAGCCGTGTCTCGTCTAAAACCCTGGGGGCGGGAGCTGGACGGCGGAAGGGTGCTTTAAGTCTTTCCCAAACGCTCTCTGATTTGCCGGCAAGGCGTCGCCAACGAGTTGTAATCCTAAAGTCGTCGAGCAGGGAATAAACAACCGGTGTCGCTATCAATGTCAGTAACAACGAAAGTGTCTGGCCCCCGATAACTACGACCGCAATGGACCGTCTCTCCTCAGCGCCCGGGCCGGTTCCCAGCGCCAGCGGCAACATGCCGGCCACCAACGCGAGTGTCGTCATCAGGATTGGCCGCAGCCGGTCCCGGTTCCCTTGCATGATCGCTTCCAGGCGCTCCATGCCTTTCGCGCGCAAACTGTTCATGTGATCGATTTGCAGGATCGAGTTTTTCTTCACCACCCCGAAGAGCACAAGTATGCCGAGGGCCGAATAGAGATTCAGCGTGTCACCCGTGGCCCAGAGCGAGAGCAAAGCAAAAGGCACGGAGAGCGGCAGACTTAGAAGAATCGTTATCGGATGTATTGTGCTCTCAAATTGCGAGGCGAGAATCATGTACATGAAAATGATCGAGAGGATGAAGGCCCAGATGAATTCCGTAAAGGTCCTTTCCAGCTCCCGGCCCTTGCCGGCCACCGTTGTCGTATAAGCCGCCGGAAGATTCATTTCGGCCACCGCGCCGCGCAGTGCCTGAATGCGATCTGCCAGAGCGAATCCCGGCGCTACTGAGGCGCGCATGGAAACCTGGCGCTCGCGGTCCAGTCGATCGACTCTCGAAGGGCTGGTATCGCGTTTGATCTTTACCAGGTTATCAAGCCGCACCAGATTTCCGCGTGATGAGGGAACGTAGAGCCGCTGTATGGTCGCGACGTCGCTGCGGTCTCGCTCATTAAGACGGAGCTGAACGTCGTAGTCTTGGTTGACCGCTTCGTCGCGAAAGCGAGAAGCCCGGTCCTCGCCGCCCACCATCAACCTTAATCCAGTAGCAATGTCCGAAGTGTTCACGCCGAGATCGGCGGCGCGCGCGCGGTCAATTTCAACCCGGAGCTCCGGCTTGTTTAGTTTTAGCGAAGTATCCGCGTCGACAATTCCACCCAGCTTCTGCGAACGCTTCATCAACTCGTCCGCATATCCGGAGAGCGCCACGATGTCAGGACCGCGCAGGGCGAAATCAATGTCCGAACGCCCGCCGGCGCCGAAATTAAATGATTGGGCATTGCGCACGCCCACGCGCATCGGCGCATACTTCTGCAAACGACGCCGCACTTCCAGCATTACGTCCTGTTGACTGTAGTTACCATTGAACGCCTTGAAAGGATTTCCCTTCTTCGTTTCCGTCCAGAGACGGCCCAGGGAGAATGTGCGTTCCTCGTGCGGGGCGATACGAACATACGCGCCGCCCTGGTTGACGCCGCCAAGGAATGATCCTCCGGCGTTGGAAAGGACCAGGCGCACTCCGGGCGTGGAGAGAATATCTTTTTCAATTGCCTGCATCGCCTGGTTCATCACCGCCAGGTTCGTGCCTTCCGGGCCGTTGATGCTGACTTCGAACTCTGCTTCGTCGACGTTGGTGGGAATGAATTCCTGCTTCACTGCGCGATAAAGCGGGATGCTGGAAAAAACGACGATCAGCGCTATCAGCGAAACGGCCAGGCGGTGGCGCATGGCAAAGCTGAGCATGGCCGTGTACACCTTGTCGATCCATCGATAAAACCCCCGGCGCGAAGCCGGTGAACCATGTCCTCCCCTGGCGGCGTCGCGGACGCGAATCAACCGGGAACTCATCATCGGCGTCAAGGTAAACGAGACCAGCAAGCTGACCAGAATGGCGACGGCGGCCGTAATGCCGAATTGATAAAGAAAGCGTCCCGAGATAGACGACATGAACGAGACAGGCAGGAAGATGACCACCAGCGAAAGCGTAGTTGCCAGCACTGCCAGGCCGATATCTTTTGTAGCTTCCCTGGCAGCTTCCCGGGGCTCAATCTTCTTTTCCTCGATGAAACGAAAGATGTTTTCCAGCACGACGATGGCGTCGTCGATTACCACTCCGACCATCAAGACCAACGCCAGCATGGTGACACTGTTAAGCGTAAAGTTCAGCGCCCGCATCATCCCGAAAGTGGAAATTAACGAACAGGGAATAGCGACCGCCGCGATGATCATCGAGCGCCACGAGCGCATGAAGAGAAACACGACCAGGCTGGCCAGGATGCTTCCCATGATCAGATGCTTCTGAATTTCGTGCAGGGCTGATTCTATGTAGCGGGACTGGTCGCGGCTTACCTCCATCTTCACATCGGCCGGCAACTGGCTGCTAACTCGCGGCAGCTCTCTCTTGATTCCATTAATTACATCGATGGTGTTAGCGCCGGATTGACGCCGTATCTCCAGCGTCACGGTGGGCACGCCGTTCAGACGGGCCAGCGATCTTTGCTCCTTGGTTCCGTCCTCGGCGCGGCCCACATCCCTTAAACGGATTGGCGACCCGTTCACGTTTGCGATTACCAGATCACCGAAACCTCGCGGGTCCGTATAGCGGCCCAGCGTTCGTAGGGTCAGCTCTTCCCGACCCGTATTAACGTTTCCGCCGGGAACATCCGCATTCTGCCGGATCAGCGCATCGCGAATAGCAGTTACCGGAATTTGGTAAGCGGCCAGCCGGTCGGCATCGATCCAGATGTTTATGGCGCGGTCCAGTCCGCCGACCACGCGCACTTCGCCGACACCCCCCACCCGCTCCAACTGGACCCGCACCGTCTTATCAGCCAGCTCGGTCAACTCGCGCAGTGGCCGGTCAGCCGTCAGCGCAATGGTTACCACCGGAGTGCTGTCATTATCGAATTTCTGGACCACTGGAGGAGTAGCATCGTCCGGCAGACTCCGGCCCAGACTATTGACCCGATCGCGAACATCCTGAGCAGCGGATTCAAGATCGCGATCCAATTTGAAAGTCGCGATCACGATCGACGTTCCCTGGCCCGATATCGAGCGCAACTCGTCGATGCCATCTACCGTGTTTACGACCTCTTCGATCTGCTGGGTTACCAGGGATTCCACTTCTTCGGGCGAAGCTCCGGGAAGGTTTGTGCGCACACTGACGGTG
>JBDUCF010000316.1:0-3814 GCA_040003545.1 Pyrinomonadaceae bacterium
TCTCGTAAGTTTCGCCTTCTTCAGTTTGACAATCTACTGCCGCGACAGTTTTGCTTCTCGATAATAAGGAGTCCAGGAAATGAAAATATCTGCTCTGTCTCTGCGCGTACAGTCTCGGCTGATCCGTGAACAGTCTCGACTAATCATTGTTATCAGTCTTTTGTTTGTCTGCGCGGGTCTCAGCTCAGCGCAAGAGCGTTATCGCAAACCCCCCAAAGAAATTCTGGATGTCCTGAACGCGCCCGTCACGCCGTCGGCGTCGGTTGATCCCACGCGAGGCACCATGATGCTGGCGACGGGATTTCGCTACCCACCGCTGGCCGATCTGGCGCAGCCAATGCTCCGGCTCGCCGGCTTGCGAATAAATCCGAACACCAACGGACCGCATCGTGGCCCTTACTACGTTGCGCTCTCCTTGAAACGTATTGCTAATGGCGCTGAGACGAAGATTGCGCTGCCGGCCGGCGCGCACATTGACTATCCGCAATGGAGTCCGGACGGCAAACATTTCGTGTTTGCGAACACGACCGCTTCCGGGATCGACTTATGGACCGGCGATAGCGCAACGGGGCAGATCAAACAACTGAAGGGCGGGCGCATCAACGCCGTGTATGGCGACCCTTATCAATGGCTCCCAGACAACCGCACGCTCCTCGTGCAACTGGTGCCTGTAAATCGCCAAAAGCTTGCCGCCGCGCCGGGCGTGCCGCGCGCGCCGGTGATACAGGAAGCCGCGGGCAAGGCAGGCCCGCTGCCGACCTTCGAGGACCTGCTGAAGAACCCTTACGACGAAGAGCAGTTTGAATACTACGCGACCTCGCAGCTCGCGCTCGTGGATACAACCAGCGGCAAAGTTACCAACGTCGGCCAGCCTGCTATTTATGAAACCGTCGATCCGGCGCCGAACGGTCAAATGCTGTTGACGGCGCGGCTGCATCGACCCTTCTCCTATCTGTTCACAGCCGAGGCGTTCCCGAAAGATGTCCAGGTCTGGGACTTGAAGGGACAGGTTCTTTCCCAGCTTGCAAGTTTGCCACTGGCGGACCAGGTGCCGATTGGCGGCGTCCCCGAAGGTCCGCGCGATTACGGCTGGCGGCCGAACAGCCCAGCAACCCTCGTTTGGGTTGTGGCGTTGGACAAGGGGAACCCGAAGCTGAAAGTGCCGCTCCGCGATCGCGTATTAATGGATCCGGCCCCTTTCAAAGATCCGCCGGTGGAGTTGATGAAGACAGGGCAACGGACCGTCAACGTTCAGTGGACTGAGCGCGACGACACTGTTTTCATCACCGATTATGATCGCGACACGCGCAAGGCGCGCACAGTGTTGCTGCCTGCGGACAATCATACGGAACAGCCGCGCACAGTCTGGTATCGCAACGTGCAGGACCGCTATAACGATCCCGGCACGCCTATGACGCGCCTGTTGCCCAACGGCCATCGGGCGATCATACAAAACGGCGACGGCATCTATCTCTCCGGCGCGGGCGCATCGCCTGAGGGCGATCGGCCATTCCTCGATGCGATGAATTTAAAGTCTTTGCAAACCGTACGCCTGTTCCGCAGCGACACGAAGAGTTATGAAGCTCCGGTCACGCTTTTGAAAGATAACGGCACTCAGTTCATTACGCGCCGCGACTCGCCGACCGACCCGCCGAACTATTTCATTCGCACCACGATGGCCGAAGTTCAGGACGTGCAACAGCCGCCCAACGGCATGAAAGAGGCGCTGTATGCGTCAGTCGCAAAACCGCTTACAAACTTTCCCGACCCGACGCCGCAGTTACGCGGCATCACCAAACGAATCGTGACCTATAAACGCAAAGACGGCGTGCAGTGTTCGTTCACGCTCTACCTGCCGCCAAATTACAAGGAGGGCACGCGCTTGCCGACAGTCGTGTGGGCCTACCCGTTGGAATTCAGCGACGCTGCCACGGCGGGTCAGGTCTCCGGCTCGACGCAGCGGTACACAACTATTGTCGGACCGTCGGAGCTTTTCTTTTTGCTGGAAGGCTACGCTGTTCTGGACAACGCCACGATGCCGGTAGTCGGCAGCGACCCGGAAAAGGTGAACGACAGCTATATCGATCAGATCGTGATGAGCGCGCAGGCGGCGATTGATAAAGCGGTCGAGTTAGGCGTGACCGATCGTGATCGGGTCGGTGTCGGGGGCCATTCCTACGGTGCATTCATGACGGCGAATCTGCTGGCGCATTCCGATTTCTTCCGCGCCGGCGTTGCCCGCAGTGGCGCTTACAATCGCACCCTGACGCCTTTTGGTTTTCAAAGCGAGCGCCGCATTCTCTGGGAGGCGCCGGAACTCTACCTCAAGGTTTCGCCGTTCCTGTACGCCAACAAGATCAAAGCGCCAATCCTTTTGATCCACGGCGAAGCGGATAACAACTCGGGCACCTTCCCGATCCAATCGGAGCGCATGTATGCGGCAATTCGCGGCACCGGCGGCACAGTCCGGTTGGTCATGCTCCCGCTGGAAGCGCACGGCTATTCGGCCCGCGAATCAACGGAGCACGTGCTCTACGAAATGATCAACTGGTTCGATAAATATGTGAAGAACGCGCCGCCGCGGGCAGGCAAACAGCAGGCGGTGTCAAATTAGAGGGCAAACAAGTATTGACGCTTCCGTATCGAGCCGTCTTCAGACGGCTTTCCCGAAGGGTTAGTGGACCAGCGCTTTTAGAGGCTGTGTCAAAACTCAGCTGAGGTAATCAAGCTTTGATCCTAAACCCAAAGGACGCAAAGGAATTCGCAAAGGAACGCAAAGAAGGTTTTTCTGCGACCTTTGCGCTGAACTTTGCGACTTTGCGTTTAAGCTCATCGATTCGTCGCAGCTCAAGTGAGTTTTGACACAGCCTCTTTTAGCGCTGGGTCAGCCGAGAACGCTGAGTGTTAGCGCGCTTCCAGCCTGCTTTGAATCACCGGCATCAGGGCCGAAGCCCATCAGAGGTAGGCCCGTTGAAACGGGCTTTGGGATGCGTCGTGCCCGGGCGTAAAACGCCCGGTCTAGTAACCCTGCGGGAAAGCCGCGTGAACGCGGCTAAAGATTGGATCTTAGCCGGGCTCAACCAAACAAATGCAAACTAACAGTTTGCGTTACATCATATGTCTTGAAATCTCCGTGTAGCGCGACCCGTCGCTATCAAGTTCGCTCCGTATTACCAGCAACTCACCAACGTTGAATTCAGTTCGCGCAAAATCCAGTTCTCTGTGAATGGCTGCCAGGCGACGCGCATCCTGCGTCCTGCGTAAGCGAGCAATTGTCAGGTGCGGACGAAAAGGGCGTTGCTCGAGTTTGAATCCCCGCGCGGAACATTGCTCCTCCAGCCGTTCATAAAGGCGCGCAAGTTCTCCCGCCGCATCCACGATGCCAATCCATAAGACGCGAGGCTCACCATGCGGAGGAAAGGCGCCACAGCCTTCAGCCGCGAGCGTAAAAGGTTTCATGGCGGACACGGCATGCGTGGCCGCTAAAGAAAGATCAGCAACCCGCTCCGGGCCCATGTCTCCGAGGAACTTAATCGTGAGGTGAAGTTTGTCATCGCGATTCCAGTTCGCACGGGCATCGGGAGCGCTCGCCCGCAGGCGAGTGATGTGTTCCCGCACTCGCTCATGTACTGCCGGCGGCAGGTTGATAGCGCAGAAGACACGCCATCTCGTGGGATTTCCTTTTTCATGCGGAGTGGTCAATCTTGTTTCAAGCAGCGGCGCCGGATTGTCAGAACCGCCTGCGGTAGCGGGCGGTTTAACCAGCGCTATCAAGCAAGTCGGACCGATAGATCAACCGCCCGCTACCGCAGGC
>JBDUCF010000317.1:0-3805 GCA_040003545.1 Pyrinomonadaceae bacterium
CAGGCAGTTCGCGAGGATTATCCTACCGAGAGATCCACGGAACGTTGGGGTTTTCCGTGAAGCGGCTCTCGTAAATTGTGAGAGGGTCCTAGCAGGCTGCTGAAAAACAGATTTGGAGTGCGGCGGCAAGCGTAGCGACCGCTTTGGATTGGCAAGCCATCATAAACCTAATGAATCCAAAGCGGCGTCGCTGCCGCCGCACTCCAAATGTTTGTGTCCGGCGCATCTTGAAGAGTTTTTCAGCGCCTGCTAAGGCCAACGTGACGATCATCGTCCTGGTTGGTCGATTATGTGTTGATGGCTTCGCTTTCATTTCTAAACCCCACTCGACTTGGATTGTTTTCTCCGTAAGTCATCAGTTTGCTCTGTGCTTTCGGGGTGATCGTTCCGCTGGATGAACTCACGACAGAGGTTGAGTGCGCCACAGAGGTAACACAGAGTGTGAAATACGGCAACGTTCAATTGTGCTTCAACTCAACATTACTAACCAGCACTTCGCCTTTGCCTTTGACGGTGGTTTTCTCTCCGGCTGAATCCTTTGCCACTTCCGGTTTCGGCGATGAATGTTTCTCCAGAAAGTCGCGTACGGCTTTCAACTGATCAGCTTCGCTGACTTCGCCTTTCTGCTGCGCGTTAACGACTCCGGTGACGTCGTCCAGCTCCTTGACGGGCAAACCGGACCAGACGATCCAGAACTTCTCTGTGCCCTGATGCTCGTCAAATCTCATCCATGCCGTCTGAAGTTTTTGATCTGTGGTCACGCGCGGCGATCCATTGTTCGTTTTCGGTTCGGGGAAGAGCATGTTGTAGGTGGTCGAACCGTTGGCGGCGGGGCCTTCGTTCAGCAAGTAAAGATAGCCTTCCTGTGGATTGAAGATATTCATCTTAAACTTCCAGCCGTTTTCGAAAATCTCCTGACCCGAGGTTTCGAAAGGCTGATCGTAAGGCTTGCCGTCATGAAACTTCTGAACCGTCAATGAATACACCAGCGATCGCTGGACCGACGCATCGGCGTTGGTTGCTTTGTTGGCGCCGAAGAGTGCGTTCCATTTGGAGATCGTGAAGTACCCGGCCGCGCCCAAGGCGGCTATGAGAATGATCGCAACTGCGAGCTTGGGCCATATGGCGCGACGCTTGGGTTGACTGCGTGGGGAGAAAACAGCGCCTTCCATCGTTTGTGCCGGCGCAGGCTCGAACCTCGCGGGAATTGTCTTTGCCGACTCCGCAGGCTGAGACTCGACCGGCGCGCTCGGCGCACGCTGAGTTGCCGGAATTTCGATAGGGCTTTCAATCTTTAGCGTTTCATCTTCATTCAGTAGCGCACGCGACAACGCATCCCCGAACTCGCTGGCGCGTTGATAACGATCTGAGGGTTCAAACGCCAACGCCTTAAGGATTATTGCTTGCGCTTCATCCGATAGGCTCGGGCGCAGGTCCGCGGGCTTGACGCGCACGCCCTCGCGTTGCATTTCGGAGAGGATGGTGGTCGTTTCGGGATTAAAAGGCCGTCGCCCGGTCAACATCTCGTAAGCAATTACCCCGAGCGCGTAGATATCGCTGGGGGCGCCGATCTTTTTTGCGCGAAGTTGTTCCGGCGACATGTAAATGATCGTGCCGGCGGTGGCCGCGCCGGTAATGGTGCTGGGAGCAATGACGGACTCTTTAACTTTAGCGATCCCGAAGTCCACGATCTTCACTTGCTCGCCGTGGTCGAGCTGTTGCAGCATGATGTTCTCGGGTTTGAGATCGCGATGAAAAATGCCTTTGGCATGAACCGCGCTGAGCGCAATTCCGATCTGCCTGAGAATCGACGCCGCCCGTTCCATTTCCATGCCTTCCGGCTTTACTCGCATCGCATCGCGCAGCGACGCGCCTTCGACATACTGCATCACGATGTATGGCTTGCCGTCCGGCAGTTCGCCAGTGTCGAGGATGCCCACGACGCCGGGATGATCTACGCGGGCCAGGGCTTCTTTCTCCTGCTGAAACTTTTGCAGCACCCATGGGTCGCGCAGAGACTGTTCCAGCAGGACCTTCATGACTACCGGCTTGTCATGGAGCTTTCGATCACGCGCGAGATAAACCGCGCCGACACCGCCATGGCCGAGTTCCTTTTCGATCAGGTAACGCTCGTCGAGTATTTGGCCGGCCAGGTCACGCTGTGTTGGCAGAGTTGCGGAATTCGATGAAGCGCCGGTTGCTTCAGTGGAGGCTATTGTTTCTTGTTTGGATTCGTCTGGGGGCATGAGTGGATTCTACTCCATCACGAGAAAGTCGCCATCGTTCTCGCTGAAGTAGTCCATCACCTTCGGCAGCGCCGGGTGACGCAGATTGGCCAGCAGTGAGGCCTCGCGCTCAAACGCCTGGCGAGCTTCACCATCGCGGGAGGCAAGCGTCTCCTTTAGCGCCACGATGCAGCTCACGCGCTGATCGATCGCTTCATAGACCGCACCCATGCCGCCCTCGCCGAGGTTGCGCACGACGCGGTAGCGACTCGGGAGGATGGTGTTGGCAGCAAGCATTGTTACTTAATCACCATCGAGTAGGAATATCGTCTTAATCAACGGGCACCCGTTTCGGTAACCATAAGTGATCTTGTCGAGATACAAGACTCGATGGACTATACCGCCCTTAAAATCGTAAGTGCAGATACCTCTCTTGCATTGCAGTAACGGCTTGGCATCTCTGACCGGCGCACCTTCTATCTCCCGGCTTCTGAGCCATCTTTCGCCGCTCTTGAAAAATCGGAACCTCCTGGTCTCATACTGGTCCGCGCCTTCTCCCAGCGAATGCTCAATAACGATCTTCACGCTGTGAAAAGAAGTATTAGCATCAAGCCGGCCCAGATCTTTCTCCGAATAGGCATCAGCCAGCGCCTTCACGAGTTCCTCAATGGTCTGCTTCTTACAGGGCGACTTTGCATGGGCCGGCGATGAAAGTATGACTAAGATCAGACCGACTACACTGACAAGTTTTTTCAATTGCTTTGCTCCTCAGGGAAAGTCCGTTTATTTGAATCCCCCGCTCAATCCAATGATCGCAATTACTCCACCGATAAAGAGGATAGCCAACGATGAGATGATCACGCCGGCAGTCGCAAAGCCCTTGCCGCCCAATGTTCCCTGGGACTTTCTGATTTTTACCAGTGCAATAATGCCGAGAATCAATCCGGCGATCTGAGTAATTAAGGCAAATGGAATCAATGAACAGACAAGACTGGCGATAGCCAGCCCACTTGTTGGCCGCGAAGCGGCCGGCGCCGCGTCAGCCCCGACCAACCCAGTTCCATCGCTTGTCCCTTGAGTAGCGCCGCCGCGTGCCCACTCCCGCGCGGCAGGCAACAGCAACAACACAATTATGAGAATGCCATAGAGTGGCGCAAGTCCAGTCACGCCGGAAACTCCCTTGAAATAGAAGGACTGTTGTCCAGGCCGCAGAGGAATCGCTCCGCTGCTCAGTAAGCTCTGCATGATGTTATTCATCACGGAAACAGCCATCAGAGAAAGCAAGCACGACACACCACCGATGAGACTCCAAATTCTTCCCCACCTGCGATTGCGAATCAGACCAACCCCGCCAATCACCAGGAGCGCGCCCAGTACACAGAATATGACGATGTTGATTTCGAAGAAGGTGCTTAACCCCTCAGGGGCGTTTCTTCTTTCGAGTTCGGAGATTGACGCGCCGACTACAAACAGGTTGACGATGGCCAGCAGCGGCCCCACAACCAGATTGCCATAGCCCACAACCCTGAGCTGGCCCGGCAAAGGCGGTCGGCCCGCTAGAGCCGGCGGTTGATTTGAAT
>JBDUCF010000318.1:0-3801 GCA_040003545.1 Pyrinomonadaceae bacterium
AGAGATGCGATGAATGATTGTTTCAGCAGATTGGGATGAAGGCACACTGCGAACCGTTTCGATTTATCATCTGTCATTTCTCATTTGCCTTCCTTTCGTAAATGAACTCGCTCCTCTATCGGTCGACTCGGCCGCAAAAGAACAATGAGAAATGACACATGGAAAATCCTCTCTGGTATCGGCATCGCCAAGCGAATCTAGCCCTGATCTTCGGCTTCTGTTGCTCGCGCCGTCGCTATTTCAGGTGCAACTTTCTGTTGCCACGCCGCTAATTTCTCCTTAGAATCAGCAAATCTCATCAGGCGTTGGAGTTCCTATCCTCACGCCACTCATCCACGTGCTCGCGTCGTCGGGTCCGCACGGAAGACGCCGCAGCTCTCACTGGGAGGTCACCATGGACTCAACGTTAACGGAACAAGCCGTCATGCAGGGCGACGCTCGCGAATGGAGTGAAAAGGTCGAGAAACTCCTCGCGGACTGGCGCCAGCGTGTCTACGCCGCGCAGACCGCCCACTATGCCTCAGCTGATCGTTTTCGAATACTCAACTACCTGGTCGGCGTGCCTGCCGTCGTCTTCTCGAGCGTAGTCGGAACGGCAATCTTTGCCGGCCTGGAGAAAGCCTCGCCCAAGGCCCCGTTGGTTGCTTTGGCCAGCATACTCGCGGCGGTCCTGGCCGGGCTTCAGACATTCCTGCGCTTCTCCGAACGTGCGGCGCAGCATGGAACCGCCGCCGATTGGTACTCAGCTATCCGGCGAGACATCGAGCAGACCTTGCACCTTCCTGTTGAGGTCCGGGGTAAAGTCAAAGACTGCCTCGACGGAGTACGCAAGGAAATGAACCGCGCTGCGCAGGACGCACCTGAGCTCACCACTCGCTTTTGGAGTCGAGAAGCGAAACGCTTTCACGTCCAGGAGAACTGGGAACGCCCCGAGCCGACGCGGCATTGAGCAGTCGCGAGCAAAAGCGGGATCCACAGATTACACAGAGGGAAACACCTTCAAGTAAGTTCAAGGTAACTGCTTCGAATCGCTTCTCTCGTCTGCTTGATATGTTCCGTTTGTAATCCGTGTAATCTGCGTAATCTGCGGATAACGTGCGGCCCTATTGCGCTGGACTCGCCGCCGAAGCCCGCACATAGCTGTCTCGCGCTCTCACCGCGAGGTTCGGCTGATGCACCTTCACTTTGATCTGGCTGCGTTCGCCGCCTGTGCCGGCGGGGGACTGAGGGTAGTAGCCCAGACTGTATTGACGACGTAGCTCCTCCGCAATCATCGTGAACGCTTGTGCCAACTGGGCCGTATCGTTCGCCTGGTTGAGACGCCCACCGGTTTTATCAGCTAGCTCATGAAGATATTTATCCGCTCGCTCATAGTCGGCCTTGGTTGTTCCCGGCATTGGCGCGCCGCCATTGCCCTGGCCGCTATAGACTGTTTGCGTAGAGCTGGTGCTCGGGAAAGGCCAGTTACTGTTGCTGCTCACGATTGTAACGCTGCCGCCATTTTGCATGGCGCGCATGTAATCACTCGTGTCGTACTGAATCGGGTAAATGAGCGCATCCAGCTCTTCGACCTCGCGCAGCGTGCTCTGATAGTTTGCCAGGTAGCTGGCCGTGTCCACCCCGTCCGTGAAAAGCACGATCGCTTTCCGCCCTTTTATCTTGTTCAGGCGCTCCTTAATAACAAGGTCAACTGCGTCGTAGAGACGGGTGGCATTGCCGGTGTTGGCGTTCTGTTGAATGACTGAGCTGACAACGTTGAGATCGTTCGTCGCTTCAGTCAGCAGAAGCACCTGCTCGTTAAAGCTGACGACGAGCACGCGATCCTGGGGACGCAGTTGTGCTGCGAAGGCGATGGCCGCTTCCTTGATTTCCCAAAGGTGGAAATGCGTAGAAGGCGAGGTGTCCAGGATGAGCGCTACGGTGAAAGGTTTATCTGCGGGTTCGAAGTAAGCGATTGGCTGCTCGACTCCGTTCTCGAAAACGCTGAAGTCTTCTTTCCGAAGGTTTGGCACAAAACGGCCCTGACGATCCAGGACACTGACGGGAACAGAGACGAGCGCGGTATTAACGCGTATGACCTCGCCCTCGCCCACCTCTTCCGGCCCAAGGTCCACCGCGGCGTCGGGAGCGGCGCCGGCGGGACCATTCACCGGTGAACCCATCGGCGTCATGCCCTGCAATGTAGGCCGGGTCGGCACTGGCGCTGTCTCCGTGCCGCTCAGGGAAGCAAGGTCGGTGTTCGGTTGATCTGAGCCCACGCGGCGGGGACGCGAAGCTGACATGGGCGTTCCTGCCGGTTGCCCCGCGACGCGGTTCGCTGCTACCGATTTCCGTGAACTGGTGTTCCGTTTTTTGTTCGCCGGTACCGGATTCCCAGACTCAGTATTTGGTTTCTCGTTCGCCGCCGCCGAGCTTTCAGATTCGGTGGTCTGTTTGTTGCCAGGCCGGACGAAACTCTCGGACTCAGAATCGCCTTCGTTCGCTGCTAGCGAACTATCGGAGTCTATGTCCTGCCTTTTGATGAGATATGCGCCATGGGGGCAGGCTCCCTGAGTCATGTAGCCGGTGATGATGTAGCCGGCCGGAATGGGCAGGCCCTGGCATATTTTTAAGGTGGCGCCCGCTTTTGCAGTAGCCGGCGGCTTTGCCGGAGCGCTCCTTCGATGCTTGGTTTGAGCAGGAGCGATCGCAGCCAGCAGCGTAACGCTCGTGACTAGAAAGAGAGAGGCGACAAGCAACTTCATATCGCTACCTCCGAAACTGATATTAGGATTGGGGCGGCATTATAGACGCGAACCGCTGTCCACGCTAGAGCGGGTGGGCGGTTAGCTCTTAACCACAGATTACGCAGATTACACAGAGGGAAAACATTCAATAAGTTCAAATTTGTAGATCAAAATGGGTGAAGGATCCTGATATGTTCCCTTGTAATCTGCTTAATCTGCGGATATGTCCTAATGTTATCTGATTTCGCTTCACGCATTGGCAAAAGCCTGTTATCTTGTCCGGCATTACGTGAGCGTTGCCTAACCGCAAGACTTCGTCAGACCTTCGCGCCCGAAATTCTTCAATTTAACAACTTTGCCTGATACCGCAAGGAGATGTCCCCCATGAATAGACCAGGAAATAACCAGCGCGATCATTTTAATGTCAGCGCCGCTTTGAAAGCGCTCAGGGCTTCGAGGGATAGACGACAACTCCCGACCGTCGTCGCGCTTTGCTGCGGGCTCATTTTCCTCGTAGTCCTCATTGCCTCGCCTCTTTTGACAGTGACTTCCGCATCCTCCAATAGCGGCAACCGGCATCGAACCAGCGCGCCGACGGCCGGCACGGTCAGGGCGCGGGCTCGCGCTATTTTTTCGACTACGACTACTGAGACATTCACCTTAACCGTGCAGGTGTTTACCGGCTCAACTGATTGCACCAGCGGCGGCGGCGCCCCAACAACGGTAAACAACCAGGGACAGTCCGCCTACGACGTGGCCCTGGGACCGGCCGATTCGGTTTTGTTCACAGCCGCTCATCTTTCTGATCAAAGCAACGAAGCAGTTGTCGCCGATTTAAGCGGACGATTCAGAGACTGGTTGATTCCGACTGGACAAGCGCCGGGTGGACTAACGGTCCCGCCAGGTAGTGATGGCACTCGAATCTGCGTGCAGGGCATTGATTCGCCGAACGTGCGAGAGGTTGATGCCAGCTACCAGCCCGCTATTCAACTCCGCGACTCAACTTGTACAACCCAACTGACAGCTTTCCATCCCGGCGACACGATCTGCCAGGAAGTGTTCGGGGGACTGACTG
>JBDUCF010000319.1:0-3799 GCA_040003545.1 Pyrinomonadaceae bacterium
GATTGTGGTGGCGATTATCGGCATCATCGCCGCTATCGCGATTCCGAATCTCCTCGCGTCCCGCCGCGCTGCAAATGAAGGTTCGGCTGTATCGTCGTTGCGGACAATCAGCACCTGCGAAGCTACATACCAGGCAACAACCGGACTAGGCGACTACGGTGACATGACCGCTCTGGGAACTTCCACCCTCACGGACCGGGTCCTTGCGACGGGCAGTAAAAGTGGTTACACGTTTGTGGCAAATCCGACCGCTCCCGGCGCAAGGCCAGCACAGTATTATGCTACTGCAATGCCCCAGGTCACTTCCGGCGTGTCGCAAACCGGCACGCGCCGCTTCGGAATTTGCGAGGACGGCGTTTTGCACGGCGACACAACGCTAACCGCTTATACCGACGAGAACGACGTGTTAAGCAGCACCACGACGGGTAACTAGCACAAGTATCAAGACTCCAGGATCACGCGGCGTGAAGCAAGAGCTTCGCTCCGCGTTTTCTCTTTCAACTTAGGTGCTGACACGTAATCACAGGTTGTGTATATTCGTCCTGTGTTCGCGCCGACAACAATCGCTCGTAATACTTTTCGCGAAGCGGTGCGCGACCGCGTCCTTTATAATCTTGTATTTTTTGCGCTGCTTTTGATTGGCGGCGCTATTTTTTTGGGTGAATTATCGGGCGGGCAGGAAGCAAAAGTCATAGTTGACCTCGGCCTCAGCGCTACGTTGCTTTTCGGCGTCTTCATTGCAATTTTCGTCGGCGTGGGACTGGTCTATAAGGAGATCGAGCGGCGCACGCTCTATGCAATCCTTTCGAAACCGGTAGGCCGCGGTGAATTTCTCATCGGCAAGTACCTGGGTCTATGCCTAACCCTGTTCGTCAACGTCCTGGTGATGGGCGCCGGCGTTTCCCTGGCACTCGCCTATGTCGCAGGCGGTAGGAATCCACTGGTCCTGGGCATCTGGCCCACGATATTACTCATTTACCTCGAGCTAACTGTCATTACTGGAGTGGCTCTCTTGTTCTCGTCTTTTTCCACCCCCGCCCTTTCTGCTTTGCTGACGTTTTTCGTCTTTATCATCGGTCACCTGAGTGCTGACCTGAAATCATTTGCGGCTTCTTTGGGCGGCACTACCACACGTTGGTTTTTCAGCGGGCTTTATTACTTGTTGCCGAACTTTTCTCACTTCAGCTTTATTACCCCGGCAGCACACGGATACGTTCCGAGTTTTCCCGAATTGATCCTGGCGTTGTTGTATTCAGGTGTTTACGTAACCGTGTTACTGTCCGCCGCGACCTTGATCTTTAGCCGGCGGAATTTCAAATGAAGAGGAACCACAGACTCGAAGCGTTGCTCAGCCTGTTGATCCTATTGGGTTTCCTCGGGATAGTCTGCCTTTCGCGCTTAATGGATGCCCGTCACCGGGATGACCTTCCCGCATCTTCCGAAGAACAATTGTTCTTGCAAGGCGCGACAGCAAAGCGACTCAGTCTCGCCTTCAACGGATTGGCTGCAGATTGGTACTGGATGAGGTCCCTTCAATACGTGGGCGGAAAAGTTGTGAAGTACCAGGATACCCACCCTGAACAAGCTCAGCTTGACGATCTAGGCGCGCTCGATCTGCGGCTATTGCCTTCGTTATTGCGCGTGGCTACCACTCTCGATCCGCAGTTCATGGCGCCGTACGAATACGCCGCTATGATCCTACCCACTTTTAGCCGGGCCGAAGCCATCTCGCTTCTTGGCTATGGAATTGAGCAGAACCCTTCTGCCTGGCGACTATATCAACACCTGGGCTACATCTACTGGCAGAGCCATGATTACTCCAAGGCGAGCGAGACGTACGGTGCCGGCGCTAAACTGCCCGGAGCGCCAAGGTGGATGGCTGAAATGAGCGCGCGCACGGCTGCCGAAGGAGGATCGCGGCAGGCGGCGCGAGAGATGTATCAGCACCTTTTGGAAGAGTCTAATGATGACCAGGTCAAGCAATTGCTTGAGAGGCGCCTAATGCAGGTTGACTCTTTTGACGAACGAGACCGGATACGACGCGCGCTCGGGAACTATGCCGCGCGCTTCGGACGGTGCGCTGGGTCCTGGCGAGAAGTGGCCGCCCAGTTGCAGACCTTGCAGCTCCATCTTGATCCGGTTACCTCAGCCCCGCTCGATCCTTCGGGCGCACCTTACGTACTTTCGAAGAATGGATGCGACGTCGACGTCGATCTGCACTCCAGGGTGCCTTATCGATGAGTGACCCCGCATGCCTTCTTGGGCCAGGTTGTCTTTGGTAAATGCAGGACGAAGTCGAAACTAAGGTCGAAGATATGTCAGCCATCATCGAAATAAAAGATCTGACTAAGGATTACGAAGTTGGTTTCTGGCGCAAACGAAAGGTGCGCGCGCTCGACGGGCTTTCGCTAACTGTCGAGGGTGGTCAAATTTTCGGTTTCCTTGGCGCCAACGGCGCAGGCAAAACTACGACGCTAAAACTTTTGATGCGGCTGATTTATCCCACCTCCGGAGACGCCCGCATTCTCGGCCATGGCATTAACGATGTCGCCATGCACGCTCGGATAGGCTATCTTCCCGAGAACCCCTACTTTTACGATTACCTGACCGCGCGCGAGTTTCTGCACTACTGCGCTGAGCTCTTTGGATACGACAAGGCAAAGCGCAAGAACCGAACCGAGGAAGTGCTTCGGCTGGTTAGCCTGGAACCGAAAAGCTGGGACCGGCAGTTACGCAAGTTCTCTAAAGGCATGCTGCAGCGCGTTGGATTGGCACAGTCGCTGGTAAACGATCCTGAGGTAGTCTTTCTTGATGAGCCAATGAGCGGTTTGGATCCCGTGGGCCGCCGCCAGGTGCGCGACTTGATTGCTTCACTACCGCAGCAGGGTAAGACTGTATTCATGTGCTCCCACATACTTTCCGATATCGAAGTCCTTTGTGACCGCGCCGCTATTCTGAAGGGCGGCCGGCTGGCGCAGGTCGGGAGCCTGGATGAGCTTCGACAAGCCGAAGCCAGCCGCATCGAGATCATAGCTTCTGGCGCTGATGCGAAAACGCTCTCCGGTTATCTGTCGTCTGATTTGAATGCCACGATTACGGGCACGGCAGGCGGTTTGCGGATTGAAATATCTGACGAGAAGAACGTGGACAGCGTGTTAGCAGGTTTGCGCCAGGCTGGTGGCAAACTGGTTTCAGTTCAGCCAGTAAGGCAGTCGCTTGAAGAATTGTTTATGGATGAAACTCGCACTGGCTCGAATGCCTGAAATCTGAATAGCCGGCAGGCTGCACCCTTCCTACTTGAGCATCAGTCCACTGATGTCCATTTTGATATTGGCGCGATCTTGTTTGTCCGTCATCCCATCCAGCAGGATAGACACATATAGAGTCTTGTTGGGCTCGAGTTCCGATTGTTTGCCGGGAATGACGACGACGTTCCGCTCCTTTACGGGTCGGTTTTGATGATCGACAACAGCCGCATGAATCTCCAAACCAGTAATTGTGTGACCGGTAAAGTTTCGCGCGGTCGTATGCAGCGTCATAACCCAGTCTCCCAGGGCGCGTTTGGATTCATCTGCTTCCGGGTCGTCAAGAACAATCTGGGGCCGGTATTTCTCAAAGTCGGGATTGCCCGGCCGCAAGGCCCCAGCCAACCGCGGTTGCGGACTGCCTCCAGCGACGCTCTTGCGCATTAATACATAAAACAATCCGCCAATAACCAGGGCCGCGATAATTGCGACAACTATGATCGTCGTTCTTTGAGACTCCGTCTCCGCAATGCTCTTTTCTGTCTGCATAGAGT
>JBDUCF010000320.1:0-3793 GCA_040003545.1 Pyrinomonadaceae bacterium
TGAATCGCTAGTTGACCTTCCGGCAAGTCAGAGACTTGCCGCGCACCCGGGCGGCAGAGCCGCAATCTAATGAAGATCAGTACCGGCAAGTCAGAGACTTGCCGCGCACCGAAGCGGCAGAGCCGCAATCTAATGAAGATCAGTACCGGAAGGTCAGGGACTTGCCGCGCACCAGAGCGGCGTAGCCGAAGCCATTTCTAAACTCAAGAAGAACGTTTCTAAACCCAAAAGGATTCTCCGATGCAAACAAAGTCAATGGTTTGGTTTTGGACGCTGGCGCTAACTCTTGCGCTGGCTGGAGCCACATCTGCCCAGACACCATCAATCAAGTTTGATTCCGAAACAATATCCGGCCTCGGCGCGCGAAATATCGGCTCGGCGACGATGAGCGGGCGCATCGCCGCGCTCGATGCGGTGAAGGAGGGCCAGCGACTGACTGTATTCATTGGCGCGGCCAGCGGCGGCGTTTGGAAGTCGGTAAATGGGGGGACGACCTTCAAACCGGTTTTCGATAAGCAACCGGTGCAATCCATCGGGGCCGTCACTATTGATCCCCGGAATCCGAAAGTGATCTGGGTAGGAACAGGTGAAGCCTGGACGCGCAACAGCACTTCAATCGGCGATGGGGTTTATAAGTCTATCGATGGCGGCGAGAACTGGACCAACATGGGGCTGAAAGACTCTGAGCGCATTGCCAGGATTTTGGTTGACCCAACCAGCACTAATACAGTTTACGTCTGCGCCCCCGGAAAACTCTGGAGTGACAGTGACGAACGCGGGCTCTACAAAAGCAGTGACGGCGGCAAGACCTGGACGAAGATTCTTAAAGGAGCCAACGCCTCCACGGGGTGCGCCATGGTGTCGATGGACAAGCAGAATCCGCAGACACTTTATGCCGGTATGTGGGACTTTCGGCGCAAAGGCTGGACTTTCCGTTCCGGCGGCGATGGGCCCAACGCTTTCAGCGGCAGCGGTTTGTTCAAGAGCACTGACGGCGGTGCATCGTGGAGCGAACTTGATGAGAAGAGCGCCCCGGGCCTTCCGGCAAAGCCCTGGGGTCGTATCGCGGCTGCAGTTGCGCCCTCCAAACCGAATGTGGTCTATGCCTTCATTGAAGCTGAGGTGCCTAAGAATGGTCTGTATCGCTCTGATGACGGCGGCAAAACGTGGACCGCGCTGGATCGCAGTCAAAGCATGATCTGGCGGCCGTTCTATTACGCAATTCTGATCGTTGATCCTAAGGATGAAAACAAAGTCTACAAACCCGAGGGCTCGCTAATCGCCAGCAACGATGGCGGCCGAAGTTTCAGCAACATCTCGGGGGGCGCGCACGGCGATTTTCATGATGTCTGGATCGATCCCAACAATACGGACCATCTGATCACGGGCGACGATGGCGGCGTCTGGTACTCGTACGACGGCGGCAACCGTTGGTGGAAAGCTAACAATCTTCCCGTCTCGCAGTTCTACCACGTGAGCGTGGACATGGACACGCCTTACCACGTGTATGGCGGACTGCAGGACAACAGTTCCTGGGTAGGCGATTCCTCGTATCCCGGCGGCATCACAAACGATCGCTGGGAGAATATCTATGGCGGCGACGGATTCTGGGTGTTTGCCGACCCTTCCGATCCGGATTACATCTATGCTGAGTCGCAGGGTGGTTACATCGGCCGTATCAATCGCCGGACGCACGAAACCCGCAGCCTTCAGCCGCTGCCGAACTACAAAGAGGGCAAGCTCCGCTACAACTGGAACGCGCCGATTCATGTCAGCCCAACCCGGGACGGAACGATCTATCTGGGGTCGCAATTCCTGTTTCGCTCTCGCGATCACGGTCAGACCTGGGAGCGTATCTCGCCTGACTTAACCACCAACGATCCGGAAAAGCAGAAGCAGGAAGAGTCGGGCGGCGTGACTGTCGACAACTCGTCCGCCGAAATGCACACCACTATTTTTTCCATCGCGGAGTCGCCGAAGGACCGAAACTTGATCTGGGTCGGCACCGACGACGGCAACGTTCAGATAACCCGTGACGGCGGCAAGAGCTGGAACAACGTAATCGGAAACATCAAGGGACTACCAAAGAACGCCTGGGTAACGTCAATCGAACCCGGCCATTTTGACGAAGGCACCGCATATGCAAGTTTTGATCTGCATACCTTCGGCGATATGCGGCCTTACGTTTACAAGACGAACGACTTTGGCCAAACGTGGACGCCGGTTATTGCGCCGGCCGCCGGCGTCAGCGGCTATGCGCACGTGGTCAAAGAAGATCTGGTCAACCAGAATCTTCTTTTCGTCGGCACCGAGATGGGACTGTGGATTTCCCTCGATGGCGGCAAACAATGGGCGCAGTATAAAGGCGGCGATCTTCCGAACGTAGCAGTTCGCGATCTGGCGATCCACCCACGCGACAAAGATTTGGTGATTGCGACGCACGGGCGAGGGATCTGGATAATTGATGACATCACCCCGCTGCGCGTTCTGACCGCGGAAAATCTCGCGAAAGAGGCAGCATTCGTCGAAGCTCGTCCGACCGTGCAACGAATTCCCGCGGGGGGTGGCTGGGTGAACGGCGACGCCGCCTTCACTGGAGACAATCCGACCGATGAAGCCGTGATCACTTACTATCAACAGAAGCGCCACATCTTCGGCGACTTGAAGATTGAAGTTTTCGATCAGGACGGAAAGTTTGTGACTACGGTTCCCAGTAGCAAGCGCCGCGGTCTGAACCGGGCCACCTGGTCCATGAGATTAAAGGCTCCGCGCGTACCCACCGCAGCCACTGCCGCCTTTGGCGCATCAGTCG
Source organism: Pyrinomonadaceae bacterium (assembly GCA_040003545.1). Lineage (GTDB taxonomy): Bacteria > Acidobacteriota > Blastocatellia > Pyrinomonadales > Pyrinomonadaceae > DASXRU01. Next base: position 2,813 of record JBDUCF010000320.1, read on the forward strand.
GCCCGCGAGTTCTGCCGGGCGCCTACACCGTGAAGATGACCAAGGACAAGAACGTTTACACCACCCAACTGCCGGTCGGGATGGATCCGCGTTCAAAGCACACGATAGAGGATCGCAGGGCGCAATTCGATCTTTCGATGAAGCTCTATAACCTGCTCGGTGACATGACCTTCGCGGTCGATCGAATCAACGGTGTGCGCCTGGCTCTTGATGCGGACGCCGCGAAACTGCCGGCGAACGATCCTCTGGCAGCGCGCCTGCGCGCGGCATCGGCGCAGGTGGACGCGTTGCGAAAAAAGATCGTTGCCACCAAGGAAGGCGGCGCCATCACCGGTGAAGAGCGGCTGCGCGAAAATCTTGCCGATCTCTACAGCAACGTGATCAACTACGAAGGCCGTCCAGCGCAAACCCAGGTAGAGCGCGCCGACGCCATCGCCCGCGAGCTGGCCGACATTGGGCGCGACTTCGACGCCTGGCTGGCAAAGGAACTGGCGGGCCTGAACGATGCTCTGTCAGCTAAACAGTTGCAGACGATAAAGCCTTTGACGCGTGAGCAGTGGGATCAGAAATAAAGTGGCACAGATTTTTCTCCGTGTAGACTCCGTGATCTCCGTGTCTCCGTGTTGAGATTGCCAGGAAAAAGATGCACCACGGAGGCACTGAGAACACGGAGAACCGGGATCAGTCTCTACCGACGCCCAACGCGTCGGCTACGCGATTGATGTAGTTGAACCAGGAAGCAATCAATGTAATCTGGAGAATGCCTCGATCATCAAATCCCACTTCGCGCAGGCGCACGTGGTCCTTCTCGCCAATTCCCGTGGCATCACGAGTCAGTTGCGTCACATAGTCCAGCATCACCCGATCCTGCTCTGAGATTGGCGCAGTTCTGAAATCTTCCTGGAGCGCTCCGACCAACTCTTCATCCAATGTAACTCGACGCAGAAACTCTGCGTGGGATTCGATTCAATAATGACAGCG
>JBDUCF010000321.1:0-3789 GCA_040003545.1 Pyrinomonadaceae bacterium
GATCACCTGTTCACCATGTCTCCGGTCTATACAGAAGGTGGGCTTGCCCCCGCTCCTTCTTTCCGAAGATTCAAGCGCCGTTGCCACGATCGCTTTGCGTGCGCCGCTAGGCCATCTCATTCGATACGGTTTGGATCGTCCCGATATGGTGCAATCCGGAGCAGGAATCCCGCGCAACTGCGCCCCTTTCTCAATGATCAGCATCCCGCGCGATTGGCACGGTGATTGACTACCAAAAGGATGCCCCATAGGAATGTCTTTAAACAACTCATAGGAAAATTGGACTTGGAAGAGCGCAGGGCAGGCTCATCTTAAAAAGAGTGGAGGAAAGTTATGACTAAATCAAAAACCAAACTCAGTATTCTAACCGCGATGCTTTTCGCGCTGATGGTGTTGCTTGCTTCGCCCGGGTCAACCCTGGCGCAGGGCCGGGGACGCGGACATGGTAACGGCCGCGGGCCGGACCTGCACAAGAAATGCGGGAAGTTCGTCAATTGCCACGATGCCAGCGATGGTCGTGTGGATGGTCGCGGGCCGGCAAGGCGTGCGGGCATACTCCGCAACGGCATCTTCCTGCCAAGCGGCGTACGAGTGCGGAATCGTGACCGCGACGTTGATAACGATCGTGACCGCGACCGTGACAACGATAACGACAGGTCTTCGCGGCATGAGCGCAGAATTCGGCATCGCGATGGCGATCGGGACCGGGACGGCGATTTCGACCGTGACAATTTCCGTGCTCGCAACGAGAGAGCAAGATTGAGGCTCGCGCAACTGCGTGCTTTGGGTCGTCGCAATCGCTAGAACTTGCTCGATTTTACAGGCTCGCGCAAGCAAGCAAACGTTGGCGGAAGAGCGGGGGCAAGCCCACCTTCCTGACTGCGGGTATTCGCAGTCGAACTTTGATGCCTGGGTATTCGCAGTCGAACTTTGATGCCTTCAAGGCCTGGACTCTGATTCAACGCCATCTACTTGCAGTCAGGAAGGCGGGCTTGCCCCTGCTCTTCCCAGTTACATTGCAGTTCAAGTTCGTTTCTTGACACCTTCCAAGCGCCGTTCGTATAGTGAAGCCTCACTCGGGGATGTGGCGGAACTGGCAGACGCGCAGGTCTCAGAAGCCTGTGATGGCGACATCGTGGAGGTTCAAGTCCTCTCATCCCCACCAGAAATTGAAGAGAAGTTACAGAGCGGGCCGGTCCACCGGCTCGTTTTTGTTTGGCTGCGAGGTGAAAGTTTTAGTTAACTGCTTCCGAGGCGTTGTCAGTGGCACGCGCCGATTGCTCATCAGCCACGGTCAACGTTTGTTCGTCGAAGAGAGTTGAATCGATAAGCGTTTGGACCAGGTAATGGCCGGCCGAGGGAAAAGTGACGTTTACAAAGAAACTGATGTTGTCGGCAAACCCACCGGCTGCGATTTCAAAACGGGTGGGCTGGGAGACAACTACGGGATGTTGGCGGTCAGGAGTCAGTATTCGCACTTCCGAAAGATGGACCCCTTCACCACGCCAATGATTGACCACGGCGAACTTGATCAGCGAGACAGGCAGTTGCTGCACCATGATGTTTTGAAATACACCCATTAGCGAAAGCTTGTTGCCCACCTCAAGGCGCACGTCGTCACAAAAGAGCGTGTACAGAAGCTCAAGCTTCGGTTGTGCGGATTCGATTGCCGGTTCCAATGATTCCATTCTGCTCCTCTTGGTGACGCGCTCTGAACTATCCCAATAACTTCTTCAGCCCTGGCGCTACGGGGCAGTAGCCCGCGCGTCAGCAAGGGCGTCATCTGTTGGATTCGCCATCGTCTACGCCCTCACTAACGGTCGGGCTACTGCACCGATCTGGCCCCGTTATTACCTATCCCAATAACTTCTTCAATCCCTTTTCGTCAATCACATTCAAACCCAGCGCCTGCGCTTTGTCCAGCTTCGAGCCCGCATCTTCTCCGGCGACGACATAGTCAGTCTTCTTGCTGACCGAGGAAGTGACGCGCCCCCCGCGTGATTCGATCAAGGCCCGAGCTTCGTCGCGCGAAAGGCTTTCCAACTTCCCGGTCAGCACAAATTGCTTGCCGGCAAATCTATCGTCCGATATCGCCCGGCCCTTGCGTTCAATCTCTGTGCGTACGCCGGCCGCGCGCAGTCGCTCGCACAGTTGCAGGTTGCCGGCGTCGTCGAACCAATCGCGCACGCTCTGGGCCACGGTCAAGCCAATCTCATGAATGGCGTCCAGCTCCTCCACGCTGGCCTCGCCCAGGCGTTCGAGCGAACCGAAGTGTCGCGCCAGGATTCCTGCCGTCCTTTCGCCGACATGACGAATTGCCAGGGCATAGATCAAGTTCGAGAGGTCGCGCGTTTTGCTCGCCTCGATCTGGGCCAGCAAATTCGACGCAGACTTCTCTGCCATGCGTTCCAGTGAAGCCAGGTCTTCGAGTTTCAAGCTGTAAAGATCGCCGGCGTCGCGAACCATTTTCTTCTCGACGAGCTGATCCGCGAGCGACTCGCCCAGACCTTCTATACGCATTGCGCGCCGCGATGCGAAGTGCAGCAAGCGGCCCATTAGCTGCGCGGTACAGTCGGCGGCAATGCAGCGCGCAACCACTTCACCTTCCGGACGCGAAATCACGCCGCCGCACACGGGGCACTTCGTGGGCATGCGAAAGCGTTTTTCGTTGCCGGTGCGACGAGACTCGATGACCTTCAAAACTTTCGGTATTACATCGCCGCCCTTTTCAATCAGCACCCAATCGCCTATGCGCAGGCCCAGGCGTCGAATCTCATCCTCGTTGTGCAGTGTCGCGCGTGAAACCGTGCTGCCCGCCAGCAGCACCGGCTCCAGATTAGCCACCGGTGTCAACGCGCCGGTGCGTCCCACCTGAACTGTGATTGCATGCACCTGCGTGGTCGCTTGCCGGGCGGGATACTTGTAGGCGATGGCCCAACGCGGCGCCTTCGAGGTAGCGCCAAACTCATCCTGCAATGCGGCTGAGTTGACCTTAACGACGACGCCGTCAATCTCGTATTCAAGCTCGTCACGTTGCGGCTCCATCGCATTGCAGAATTCGATCACCTCTTCAATCGAAGGACACAGGGCGCGATGCGGATTCACATGAAATCCCGCCTTGTCCAGCCACTGAAGCGATTCCCAGTGGGTTGCGAATGCCTTGCGATCGCCGCTGATTACGTCGTAAGGGAAAAGGTCCAGCCTTCGTTTGGCCACCAGCGTTGGATCGAGTTGGCGAATCGCACCGGCAGCGGCATTACGCGGATTGGCAAAGCGCGGCTCTTCAGCTTCTTCACGTTCGGCATTGATCTTCTCAAAGACTTTGCGTGGCAGATAAGCTTCGCCGCGCACTTCGATTGTCGCTCCGAGTTTGGCCGATGGAGTCTTTAGCTTTAGCGGAATGCTGCGAATGGTGCGCACATTTTGGGTCACGTCTTCGCCGCGCTGTCCATCGCCACGGGTGACGCCACGCACCAACACGTCCTTTTCGTAATGCAACGAAAGCGAGAGCCCGTCAATCTTCAATTCGGCAACGTAATCAACCGGGCGGCCATCGGCAAGCTTCTGGCAGCGCTGGTCAAAGGCACGCAGCTCATCGATGTTGTAGCTATTGTCGAGGGAAAGCATGGGCCGCCGGTGCCGGTACTCTGCGAAGCCCTCCGCCGGGCGGCCACCGACTCGTTGAGTGGGACTGTCGGGAGTTAGAAACTCGGGATACTGCGCTTCGAGTTCACCCAGGCGTTCGAGCAGCTCGTCATACTCCTTGTCGGAAATCTCCGGATTGTCGCG
>JBDUCF010000046.1:0-12803 GCA_040003545.1 Pyrinomonadaceae bacterium
TTCGTCGGCGCCATCGATCGCCAGCATGCAATTGATCTGTGTCGGCTGCAGGCTAATGAAGCGGCAACACAGGCTGAAGTCTGTGCCACCTACTTCCACAAGAACAAAAGCAAAAACAAGTAAACCCACAAGCCATCCATGAAATGCCAATAGATGGAAACGGCGTCCGCAGCCCCAATCCGACGGGATTCGGCAGCAACGTCGTCGCCACGACGGCGCGTCCGCACCAACAGATACGAGAGCGCAAGTATCCCGCCTAGTAAATGCACGCCATGGGCCGCAGTCAGCAGATAGAAGAAGGAGCTATGCGGGTTAGTGGCCAGGTAGATTCCCCCCCGGACCAGTTGACGCCACGCCAGCAATTGGGAGCCGAGGAACACGACTCCGAGTATAGTGGTTATCATTAGCCAGCGGCCGTACAAGGCATCGCGCTGTCGCTTCAGGGAGCGGCGCGCTGCTTCGAAGGTCATGCTGCTGATAATAATCACCGCAGTGCTGAGCAAGAGAACCCGAGGCATGGCAATCGGGCGCCAATCGTTCGACGATGCGGCCCGCACGATGTAGGCACTGGTAAGCGCCGTGAACAGCATTACAACGCCGGCCAGCGCGACCCACATGCCCAGGCGATAGCGATCCGCGTAGAAGCGCAATGGGTCAGCATCGCCTTTGCCCCCACCGCCGTTGCGATGAAAGCCGTTGCCTGGCCTGGAGGGTGGTCCAGTGCCAATGGATTTCTCGATTACGCGCTCAGCGTTTGTGACCGTCGTGGCCATTGCCGCTTGTGTCTCCCCTGCTTCCCGCCACCGCCGGCTCGTCGACCGTGGTCGGTTCTGTTTGCATTATGAAATCTCTCGGTGCACCGGGGACCGCAAACTCATATGGCCCGCGATAAACCGTCGGCACGATGCCGGCGAAGTTGTCATGCGGCGGTGGCGAGTCTGTAATCCATTCCAGCGTGGTTGCCTCCCACGGATTGGGACCCGCGACCTTCCCTTTGAACATGCTCCAGAAGAGATTGAAAAAGAAAACGAGCTGCACGCTGACGGTCACGATGGCCGCGATTGAAACCAGCAGCACTAGCGGGTGCAGACTCGCCAAAAACGTGTACTCGGTAAACTGCGCGTAGCGTCGCGGCATGCCCACGATGCCCATGATGTGCATCGGCACAAAGATGGTATAGACGCCTACGAAGGTGATCCAAAAGTGAAACTTGCCCAGACCCTCGTTCATCAGACGCCCAAACATCTTCGGGAACCAGAAGTACATCGCGGCGAACATGCCGAAGATTGAAGCTACGCCCATCACCAGGTGGAAATGCGCAGTTACGAAATAAGTGTCATGCATGGGCAGGTCAAGCGAAGTCTGCCCCAAAACCAATCCGGTAATTCCCCCGGCCACGAAGAGCGACACAAACCCGATGGCGAATAGCATTGCAGTCGTGAAGCGAATCCTCCCACCCCAAAGCGTGCCGATCCAGTTAAAAGTCTTAATAGCTGACGGCACGCCGATCGACAGGGTCAGGATTGAAAAGGCAACGGCTGAGTAGGGGCTCATGCCGCTAATGAACATGTGATGGCCCCATACGAAGAAGCCCAGCCCGCCAATGGCAAAGATAGCAAACACCATCGCCCGGTAGCCGAACACCGGCTTGCGCGCGAAAGTGGAAAGGATGTGCGACGTAGCGCCCATGCCCGGAAGGATCGCGATATAAACCTCCGGGTGACCGAAGAACCAGAACAGGTGCTGCCATAAAAGAGGCGAGCCTCCCGCATGCAACGGAAAACGCGGATCGCCCGACAGGACGCCGTTCACGTATTCACCAGCGGGAATGAAAAAGCTGGTGCCCCCTACGCGATCGAGGAGCAGGAGAATGCCGCCGCCCAGCAGCACCGGAAACGAAAGCAGCGCCAGCACGGCGGTAGTGAACCAGGCCCAGCAAGTCAGCGGCATGCGCATCAAAGACATGCCCCTGGTGCGCATGTTCAGCAGGGTGGTGATAAAGTTCAGGGCGCCCAGTAGTGAACCAACGCAGAAGATTGCGATACTAACAATCCAGAGATTAACTCCCGCGCCCTGGCCCGGCCCGGCAATTTTTCCAAGAGCGCTCAAAGGCGCATAACCGGTCCAGCCCCCTATCGGCCCAACGGTGCCGCTTCCTCCGCCACCCAGGGCCGTACCCAGCGCTCCGCCACCGATTCCCACACTGCCTTCGATAAATATCGCCGCCAGCAAAACAATGAAGCCGACAAACGTTACCCAGAAGGACATCATGTTGAGGAACGGAAAGGCCATGTCGTCGGCGCCAATCTGAATCGGCAGAAAGTAATTGCCGAAGCCTCCTTGCGGAGCGGTCGTCAAAACGAAAAAGACCATGATCGTTCCGTGCATGGTCACCAGCGACAAATAGAATTCCGGACTAATCACGCCGCCGGGGGCGCCGGTGGGAAACAATGTTCCCAGGATGGGCCAGTTCGTTCCCGGCCAGCTAAGATTCAGACGCATCAGGATCGACATTGCCATTCCCACCACGACCGCAGTCAGCGCCAGCATGATGTACTGGATGCCGATCACCTTGTGGTCAAGGCTGAAAATGTATTTGCGTATGAAGCTTTTGGGAGGCTCGTGCCGGTGCACCACCTCGTGGGTGACTTCTGCCATTGCGTTCTCCTCGGCTCAGTTCCGGTTCCAGAAAACTTAGTATTGAGGAAGCTGATACTTGCTGAGCAACTCCTCTTTCTTCGCTTGAAACTTGTCCTGTGGCAAAGCAGTCAGGGCGCGAAACTCATCGTCCGGCAGCGCCAGCATGAAGGATTTCATCTTGTAGTGATTCATGCCGCAAAGCTCCGCGCATGCCAGTTCGTACTTACCTGCCTTCACAACCGTGAAGTGCACCGGAATGGTCATGCCGGGCACCAGGTCCTGTTTGAACCGCAGTTGCGGCACCCAAATGTTATGGGTCACGTCTTTCGATCGCAGGAGTAGTTCGACCGGGCGGCCCACCGGAATAATCAGCGTCGCGATCTGCACGTCGTCCTTGGCGTTTGGATCGGCGCGGTCCAGGCCGATGAAGTTTTGGTCATCGTCGTTGATGAGGGAGGGGTCGGTGCGGCCAAACACGCCGTCGCTTCCGGCGTAATGAAACGTCCAGGCGAACTGTTGCGCCACCACGCTGACGCGAAACGATCCCGGCGGCGCCTGGTTGAGGTGCAGCGAAGCCCATACCTGCTGGCCCATAACGGCCAGGCCGATAAAGATAACCGCAGTCACCATTGTCCATATCACTTCGAGACGATTGTTACCGTGGGTGTAAAGGGCCCGCTCAGTGGATGAACCGGTCTCCCGATACTTCCAGACCATCCAGCCGAGACCAATCTGCGCCGCGGTGAAGGCGATGCCGACCACGATGATAGTGATCATGAACTGGCGATCCAGACTCGGCCCATGTTCGGTAATGGCCGGCGGAAACCACCAGTGACCGCTTACGAACAGATATACTGAAGCCAGAGCCAGGAGCCAGATAACTACGCCAAGAGCACGTCCCATCGATTATCTCCTTCTTAATCGGTCGGTAGTCAGTAGTCAGTTGGTCTTAGCACCTGCAACAGCACCGGCTTTCAAGATCACCATGACGAATAACTGACCACTGACAACTAACGACTGCCACTATCGGTCCAGGACCATCAACCCAAACAGCAGCGGCAGGTAAATCACCGAGGCAAGTAGTAGTTGTCGAGCGTGCTGGTTGGACTTCGAAAGCGCCGCGCGAATGCTACTGGCCAGAAACATGAGTCCCAGAACAATTGCTCCGTAAAAATAAAGCTTGCCTGATACGCCCAACATTGTCGGCAACAAGCTGACCGGGAGTAGCATGATCGTATAAGCGATGATTTGCTGGCCGGTTACGCGGCCATCAGGCTCTACTACCGGCAACATCAAGATCCCCGCGCGGCCGTAGTCTTCCCGGTACATCCAGGCAATCGCGAGGAAATGCGGAAACTGCCAAAGAAAAAGAATTGCGAAGAGCACCCACGCGCCAACCTCCAGTTCGCCACGCGCCGCAGCCCAACCAATCAAAGGCGGCACCGCACCAGGAAATGCACCGGCGACAGTTGATAACGAGGTCCTTGTTTTGAGTGGGGTATAGACGAACAGATATCCGCCAATCACGGTCAGGCCAAGCAACGCCGTCAAAGGGTTCACCAACACAGCCAGGTAAACTTCCGCAAGGATAGTCAACGTGGCTCCGAAGAGCAGCGCTTCATTGGGAACGAGTTTGCCGGTGGGCAGCGGCCGCATTGCCGTGCGTCGCATCAAGGCATCAAGGTCGCGCTCCATGTACTGGTTCAAGGTGGAAACCCCTGAAGCCAGCAGCGCAATACCCAACATGGAGACAGCCAGCAAGCGGTAATCTACTCCGCCATGTGAACCTAAACTGAAACCAGCTGCCGCGGTTAGCACTATAAGAAATGTTATGCGCGGCTTGGTGAGTTCGAGGTACGCGGACACCCGTTTCGCAGAACTCAAAGGCGCAGCCGGCCTATCAGCGATGCCGCTGGGGTCAAGTTCGATAGCTACGCTTTTCACTAGTCTTAGTTGTTCAGTACCCACGGTTGTCTTGCCACCTGTAAAAAAAGTCTCTAGTCGTTCATGAAAGCTGCGGGTTCAGGTTTCCCGATTCTATTGGCGAAGGCGCGCCCCTCGCCTCTCTGATGCGCAAGATTCGAAACGTGCGCAGAGTCAACACGATCGTGGCAGCAAACACCAGCGCGCCACAGGCGACGTGGGCCACGGTAATTCCAATCATCGGATTAAGCGGCTGCGGATCGTTCGGCGACCATTCTCGAGTGACGTAGGCGGCCACTCCGAGGCACAACTGCAACGCCAGCAGCCCGCCGGCAAACATGACCGGCCGCCTTAGATACGGCTGGTCTCCATGTCGTCGCAGAGTCATAGAGCAGACAATGATTAAAACTATTGTTACTACAATGGCGCCCGCGACGTGTGCCAGCAGCAAAACCGTAGGCAGGTGCCGGTCCCAGGTAGCGGAATGGCGCAATGTCGCACCCAGCACCAACTGCGCCAGGATCACAACACACGCTGCGCCACAGACGTAACGCAGAGAGGGCCCTTCTCTTTCATCAATCGCAGTCTGAGGCGCCTTCCAGCCCGGTGATGTGAACACGCTCAGGCTGACCATGGTGCAAAAGAAAAGTTGGGCCAGTGTCGCGTGCGCCGATGAAACCCACAGAGGCAACAAGAGCTTCACGGTGAGCCCACCGAGCAATCCCTGCGCGACTACCGCCGCCAATGCCACCAGGCCCAGTCGCCGCACCCAGCGCCTTGGTTCACGTTTGTAGAGATAAAAGTTCAGAGCAATGGTCAGTACACCAACCGTCGTGGCGATCAGACGATGGCCGTGCTCCCAAAACAGATTCCCGACCATGCGCGGGAAGAACTGACCATTCGAAAGCGGCCAATCGGATGTAGCCAGTCCGGCATCATGGCTCGTGACGAGCGCGCCGGCGATTATCAACACGAACGTCGCAGCCGTCACCAGTAAGGTAAAGCGATGCAGAGACCGGGACATTTTCAATTGCTGGTTGTCGATTTCGGTTTCCGCGGAAGAGCGGGGGCAAGCCCGCCTTCCTGACTGCAAGTAGGTAATCTCGCGTCAGACTTCCAAACGCTGTTACAGAGTTCAAACAGGAACACGTTCAACCAGGAATACGTTCAACCAGGAATACTTGCAGTCAGGAAGGCGGGCTTGCCCCCGCTCTTTCCACCCGCAAATCGGCAATGGCCTAGTGCTTTACCAGCATCGGCAATTCCATCGCCGGCATCATCTCCATTGAGCCTTCCCGAGAATTCTGCGCTGTGGCCGCGGCGTCAAACGTGAAATCAGCCGTTGCGCTGCCATTGGCCGTGACCGTCACTTCCATGGTCTTCTCCGTTCCCTTCACGCCGCCCTCGTGCCACGCTGCCAAAGTGTACTTGCCCGCCGGCACGCCCTTGATTTCAAAAGAACCGTCTGCATTGCTAACGGCAAAGAACGGATGCTTCAAGACGCCGATATAAGCTTTCATCCACGGATGCTGATTACATTTAACGGGAACCAGTATCTCCTGCCGGTTGAAACTCTTTTCCAATGGAGCAGCGTTGGCTACCTGCGACTGGTTCCATTCCTGATTAACTGCCGGCTGGGGATGGATGTTGTGGGTTGTTGGATCGCTGTTGGTGATGCTGATCTTCTGGTTTGTCATTACGCCCATTACATGCGGCTTGTAATGACAGCCATTCTGATCGAGCACCGCAGCTGCTGCCGGCGTGTCCCAGGTAAAGTCACCGATTTTTTTGCCATCAGCGGTCGTGCCATCCTTGATGTACACAAAAGCGTTGGCAAGTTTTCCATCCGTGACCACTGTGTCCTCGGTGGAGAGGTTGGGACTCTTCTGACCGCAGACGGGATCAGCAGACGAATCAATCTTCTTCGGCGCCGGGGCTGTTCCGTTGAAGGCAACCTTGCCGCTGACGCTGCCTACTGCACCCGAGTATTTTGGACCCGCGGGTTTGTCCGTACCGCCGCCCCCTGCATTATCGGTCTCCTTACCGCCACCGCACGCGAGTGCCAGCGACAACAAAGCAGCCGCGACAAACATTGCAAGCCAGAAGCTTGCGCTTTTCTTTAACATTGGTAGTCCTCCGTAACTAAAATGAATTCCGATTTCTGTGAATTTCTACGGCCTAATATAGTCTGAGCCGTGCGATGAAGCCAGCCGGGAATTAGAGCGTCGTGCATGTTGGGCCAGCACATTGCGCCCGCTGGTGCGACTGCGCTCAGGCCCACTCCTTCGCCCCACCTTTTGATCGCTCGATGGCGACCTGGCGGCGGGTGCACCGGCGACCGGCGCCGGGGACGCAGAAAGCAGCCGTCTCTGTTCATCCGGCGTCATGAGAAACATGTAGCGAACCAGCAACCGCGCGTGGTCGCGATGATATTCGCTGACACCGGCGGGCGGATTCGGCAAATTGACTACCCAGTGATCATCCGCTTTCTTGAACAGTCCCGTCGGCATTGCTGTTCCCGGACTGATTTGCGAAGGATCAAGCAACCAGCGAAATGTCCAGTCAGGCTTCAGCCGCTCCCCCGCCAGCAGAAAGTTTGGCGCGATAGCATTTTTGTCGTGATTGGGGTCACCTGTCAGATGACACTTCAGACATGGCGTCCCTGAAACGAAGATCTCTCTGGCCAGCAATTGCTCCTGAGCCGACAAGGGCTCGAGGTTCTCTTTTATATAAGGCTGTTGCTGGGACGACACCGCCATAAAGAAGCGCACCAACGTCTGCAGCTCGTTTGGTGAAAAATTGAACGTCGGCATTCGCGCCTGCAGGTACGAACGCACTCCGTTTCGATTCGCGCCCGGCTGCGCCTTGAAGGGGTGGCCTGCTCCGCTGCCGCCGTTGTTGGTACTACTCCCCGCGTTATTACCCGGGTTACCAGTGGGGTTACCGCCGGCATTACCACTGGCATTGGCCGGTTTGACTGGCGCAGCAGGTGCGCTCGAGGGAGACGCAGCGGGGGCTGAAGAAGCCTGCGCCGCTGTGTTCTTCTCGTCGCTCAATGAAGGATCGTGCAGAAAGCGCAAGAGCCAGTTCGGATCGACGCGCGCGCCTTCGCTGGTCAAACGCGGCGGCAACAAATCCTTGCCGTCAGGCGTCTGGTAGAACGGCAAATCCATTAGCACTGAGCGCTGGCCTACCTGCACGTTGTGACAGCCCATGCAGTTGTACTTCTTGATGACCCACCAACCGTTTTGAACGTCCTGACGCCGCTGGTCCTGCGGGTTGTAAAAGAGCGAGGCGGGAACGTTGGCGCCTTCAGGTCCTACGCTGCCCAGTAGAAGAGTCGTTAGCGAATTGCGCCATTCATCGGTCAAGAACGGCTTTGGCATTCGCAAACGATCCTTCGGGTCCTTGCGCTTGCCGCGATCGTAAATAGCCGGGTCGGCGAGTTTGTGTTCGAAGAAGCCGCGGTGGTTGTACCACTCTTCTTTCTTTTCCGGGAAAAGTGGATCACGACCGTACTCCGCATCTTTTGTCAGCAGCGCGAAGTCCAGGCGCTCGATTGGCGTCGCCCCTTCCGCCGTTAGTTCCTTTCCGATTCTTTGCTCGTCTTCGAAACCTTTTATCTCGTGACATCCGGCGCAACCATACTGCTTGATCTCAACGCGACCCTGCTCCTTCAGATTTGGATCGTCCATGAACGAGGCATCTGCGTAGGAAGTCTGACCGGAAAGCGAGAATAGATAGGTGGCGATGTCCCGCGCGTCGCTTTCCGCCAGCCGGAAATTCGGCATCACTGTCATGTTCTGGACCTGTAACTCGGCGCCGTCGTTGGGACATTTCGAGTGCAGCTCAGTATCAAAGACGAAGGGCAGATTGTTCTTCTCGTAGTCTTCACGCGTCAGGTCGCGCTTTTCTTTGGGACAGTATGGGGCCCAACGCTCGCGCGGGTTGTAGATCCAGCGCACGATGTAATCAAAGTTTGCCTTTTCGCCGACCCGCTGCAGGTTAGCGGCAAACGTTCCGCCTAGCTTGTTGTCCCCTTCCCCGAGCGAGTGGCAAGCCATGCAGCCTTTTGTTTCAAACAGCTCTTTCCCATGCGTTGCATTGCCCTGCTGCTGTGCCGGCACTTTGCCGTCAAAACCCGATTGCCATAGATAAGCCGCTACCGCCTTCAGGTCGTGCTCGCCGTCCGCATCGACTTTGAACCGCCAGAACGTAGGCATTTTTGTTCCCGGGCGGAATGCCTGCGGATCCTGCAGCCAGATCGGGATCCATTCTTTCTTCAGCTTCAAGCGAACGTCTTTCAGGTTTGGGCCAACCTTCTTTTGATCCTGCAGCAGGAACCTGGTCTGCACATTCAGTTGATCGATACGCGCAGCCAACTGGCTGTTTGTAACTCGCAAAGACTCGGCATGGGCCAGCAAGCGTTGCGCTTCCGTGTCATCGCTGACGTTCGCGACCGCATCCTGATCCTGTTTGGACAGTCGTTCGTTCGTGGCAATTTGCTCTTCGAGCTGAGTAATTGTTTGCCGCGTGCCGGACAGCGAGTCGGCCTCGCGATCAAAGCTTTCAGAGCGGTGGCAGCCGACGCAACCGCGCTGGTAGAACATGTCTTTGCCGAGATTCAAAACGTCAGCGCCCTGGATGACGCGGTCATTCGAATGACACTGCTGGCAACCAGCTTCGGTATTTTCTTTGCGATAGAGCGGGTGCAGCCAGAATGGATTCAGGCCGTGCGCCTTCACCGTATTTGTCGTGGCGCGGCCATTCCCGCCGTGGCAAGCCGAACAGCCAAAGCGATCCGGGTTGTGAATCTGCAGCAGTTCTTTGTTGGGATGGCTGACGAAAGCAGTTGAGAGGTTGTCCGGCTTTTTTCCCGGGCCGGCCGGGGCCAGGTAATCAGCTTTCAGCGTGACCGGCTCGCGCACCCCCAGATGACAAATCTCGCACCGGTCCACAATGCTGAATTCGTTGACGTTGACTTGATGCCCCAGGATCGAATAATCGAACTTCTCGTTTTTTCTAATCAGATCGTCAATCTGTTTCGGGGTAACGTTAACGACGTGGTTCTTAACATAGTCGTCGCGCTTCTTTGCCAGCTCGCTTGGTTCTTTTAGCAGTTCCGCCTTCTCGCTTAGCAGCTTTGCCTTTCCGTCCCTCAAATCGTTGTAGAGTTTTTCCAGCTCAGGAAAGTTAAGTTTTTGTGGGTTGACCTTCCCCGAGCCGTCATTGGCCGGCAAATCGACCTCAACACGTTCCGCTCGTTTGTCCGCGACCTGTTTTTCATAATGCTTTCGCCAGAAATCGCTGGTGGCGGTCTCCACGTTGTAATTGATGACGGTGATCTTGCCGCGCTGGTTCTGGAATGGATCGGTGACTGCGTCCAGTTGCGCCTGAATCCGTTCGACTTCCGCGTCAATCTCTTTACGCCGCGGTGTTATTTTCTCGACGGCCGCCTGCGCTTCGGCCTCGACCGTCTGATATTCGGCGCTCTCCTTTACTTCGGCTTCAGACTTGCCGGCATCGCTGCGAATGCTTTTGAGGTAGCGCGTGTAACGCTTGACGAACTCCTGTTGAATTCCCTTCCACGGACGCTGGCCATACGATTCGTCCCACAAAGCCCACGCCAGCGATCCGATCATCAACAGCGCGCACAGCAGCATGATGCTGCTGGTAGAACGACTGACGATAGGATCGCGCGCCGGAGTGTCCGGCTCTCGTTTGACTATGGATTCGGAACCTTCAGGAGAGTCGGCCACAGGCTATCCTTCCTCCGTGCACGTCAAATGTTGAACCATGGGGTCACCCAAACATACTTGATAGTTAGCGCCAGCCGCAGAATCAGTTTTACCGGCAACGCCAGCAAAACGCTGACAGCGAAAAACTGAAACGTCATGTACTGCAAAAGACTTGTTCTGGCGAGAAGCTTGTTCTCAAACTCGTTCTGGGGAAACAAATGCAGAGGCCGGAATGTAATCTTCTTTAAATCGACAGTCATCAACCAGTGAAAGAAAAGAGCGCCAATGACGTAAAAACCGCCGACTACTAACGCGCCAAAGATCCATTTCCAGGGAGTGGCTGACAGAAATCCCAGATGCAATAGTTTTCCCAAACGGCTGGTTGCGATCCAGTCGTGCAGATCTACGTTCTTGTCGAAGACGACCGCGTTATGATCCCAGGTCTGCCCGGGCCAGAACCAGATCCAGCCGGGACCACGAATAAAAGTCCCGATCACGATCAGAAGGATCCACATCAGGAAGCCCCAGCAAAACATTCCTGTCGCGAACCGTCGCTGCCGCCACGTGTAATAGCCGTTGCCCAGCGGATTGGAGTCGACATAAGGGAACACCATCAACCCAATCATGATTACGCTGGGCATAACGACCCCGGCAATCCAGGGATCGAAGTAAACCAGCATCTCCTGCAGCCCGAGAAAGTACCACGGGGCCTTTGACGGATTCATGGTGAGGTTTGGATTGGCGGGCTCTTCAAGCGGCGCGTTCAGGGTGATCGACCAGACGAAGAGAATCACCGTCACTATTACGGCGGCCAGCAATTCGATTCGAACCAGATACGGCCATACGTGCAATTCCCTGGCCCAGCCGGGACGCCAGGGCTCGACCTTGCGGTGATGTGTCTTCGCCAGTTGCGGGTCTCGTTCAAGGTCCGCGATCAGCCGGTCATTCTCGCGCGACTGCTTGATTCCCAGCCAGGTAAAAAACGGCACCAGGAAAAGCATGGCGACGATGGGAATATTGTCGGGCGCCGACGCGACTTTCCAGAGCTGATGCCAGTCCTGGACCGACCAGATGATCAATCCCAAAAGGGCAAGGCCGATGATTGCCAGCACCAGTTTCGCAGGGCGCGATTTGAGATTAAGCTTGCTCATCCGCTAATTGTTCGCGCACGAATGCTACTTCTTCTTGACCGCTTTCATTTCCGATTCGAGCATTACCGGGGCCGGCCCGGAGATGCCTCCGTCTTTGCGTATGCGCCAGAAGTGCACGGCCATAAAGATTGAAGCCACTAAAGGAATCCCGATGCAATGCCAGATGTACGAGCGCAGCAAGGCATTCGAATCAACAATCGAACCGCCCAACAATCCAAACCGCACGTCGTTATAGGGTGTTAGTCCCAACTGAGCGCCGAACGGCCCTTCGTTTCCAAACACAGGAGTCGCCCGCGCCATATTTGTGCCTACCGTAACGGCCCAGAACCCCAGCTGATCATCAGGCAGCAGGTATCCGGTAAAAGAAAGCAGCAGCGTCAGCACGAGAAGCACGACCCCCACGCACCAGTTGAACTCTCTGGGTCTCTTGTAGGAGCCGGTAAGAACGACGCGGAACATGTGCAGCCAGGTGGTGATCACCATCAAGTGCGCGGCCCAGCGATGCATGTTTCGCAACAGTTTTCCGAAAGGAACGTCGTGCTCCAAATAGAGAATGTCGCGAAAGGCCAGCACCTTGGTCGGGTGGTAGTAGAACATCAAGAGCACACCCGTAAACGTCAGCACAATGAATAGATAGAAAGTGATCCCGCCCATGCCCCAGGTGAAGCGATACCGGACCGCATCCCGGTTGATCTTTGCCGGATGCAAATGAAGAAAGACGTTCGAAAGAATGGCGAGCGAGCGGTTACGCGGGTCAGAGCGATCGTGTGAAACGCGGAAGATGGATTTCCAGAGCTGTGTTTGCTGCGGATCCTTGTAGGCCTTTGACTCTTCGACCGCGCGGTTCTTGAGAGCCGTGCTACTTTCACGAATGCGCTGCGACAGTCCCACCTTAGAGCTGTCGCCGGCAGCAATCTGTTTCGTTTCTTTTTGATCGGGACGCTCGGGATCCATGGTTACCTTGCCAATTGCCGATTGCCTATTGCCGATTTGCGATGCGACGACACTTTGATCGTACTACCTGCGTCTGGTGCCAACTCCTTAAACAATCGCAAGTCTGAAAGCGAAAACTAATTTAGAGCGGAATATAAGCTCCCGGGTCATTGAACTCGTTCTTCTCGCCCTTCGGCCACTTGTACAACCGGCTGATGTCCACGAGGATCTGTCCTTCGGCATCAAGTTCCACATGCGCGCGATCCATGGGCCGTGGCGCCGGACCTTCAAAGTTGATTGCTTCGCTATCGTATCCGCTCCCGTGACAGGGACACTTGAACTTGTTCTCGCTCGCTTTCCAATCGGGAGTACACCCCAGATGCGTGCAGCGCGCATAAACCACAAAGAGACGGTCGGA
>JBDUCF010000322.1:0-3772 GCA_040003545.1 Pyrinomonadaceae bacterium
AGGTTCACAACCTGGGCCTGCACCGACACGTCCAGGGCCGATACCGGTTCGTCCGCAACGATCAGCTTTGGTTCCAGCGCCAGGGTGCGCGCCACGCCGATGCGCTGGCGCTGACCGCCGGAGAACTCATGGGGAAACCGGTCCATGAAAGCAGGGTCAAGACCAACCTTACGCAGTAAGCCGGCGACGCGTTCGCGCCGGTCGCTCTTCGTTCCCACACTATGAATTACCAGCGGCTCGCCGACGATGTCGCGCACCTTCATGCGCGGATTGAGCGAAGCATAGGGATCCTGAAACACGATCTGCATTTCGCGGCGCAGCTCGCGCAGCTCGCGCTTACCCATTTCCAACACGTCACGACCTTCGAAGTGTACCTGTCCTTTGGTGGGCTCGATCAAACGAAGCAGACAACGCCCGACGGTTGACTTGCCGCAGCCGGATTCGCCCACCAGGCCCAGTGTTTCGCCGCGCAGGATTTCAAATGACACTCCGTCAACCGCCCGCACGACGTCGTCGCTGCCTTCGACCGGAAAGTGCTTCACCAGTCCGGCAACGCTGACGAGCTCTGATTTGTGATTAGTTTCAGGAGTCATAATGTCAGAACCGCCTGCGGTAGCGGGCGGTTGATCTAACCCTAACAACCAAGATCGCATCCCCCGATCAACCGCCCGCTACCGCAGGCGGTTCTGACCTGCCATACGATGTTCATCCGACGTACCCAGGACTGCCGGATCGTATAACACGCAACGCGCGATCACATTCTCGCCGGCCGGATACAGAGGAATCTCGCCTTCGACACATCGCTGCATGCGATACGGGCAGCGCGGGGCGAAGTGGCATCCCGGCGGTAAATTCGTTGGACTGGGAACTGTTCCTTCGATAGTTTCCAAGCGCGCCAACTTCATCACGTATTCGGCCGTTAGTTTCGGCACCGAACGCAGCAAGCCTTCCGTGTACGGGTGCTTTGGCCGAGCGAATAACTCCTCAACCGGAGACTCCTCGACGATCTTGCCCGTGTACATCACAGCCACCCGGTCAGCCACTTCCGCCACCACACCAAGATCGTGCGTGATCAGGAGCACCGCCAGCTCGCGCGTCTTTCGCAATTCATCCAGCAGTTCCAGAATTTGCGCCTGGATGGTGACGTCAAGCGCCGTGGTCGGCTCGTCGGCGATAAGCAGTTTGGGATCGCACGCCAGGGCCATCGCAATCATCACCCGCTGGCGCATCCCTCCCGATAGCTGGTGTGGATAGTCGTCCGCCCGCCGTGCCGGATCGGGAATCGAGACTTCCTTCATGGCTGCTATGGCAGACTCGCGCGCGGCATGGCGCGAAAGTTTCCGGTGCAGTCGCAATGCTTCGGCGATTTGCTCCCCGACCTTGAACACAGGATTCAATGAAGTCATCGGGTCCTGGAAGATCATCGCGATGTCGTCGCCGCGAATCGCACGCATCTCGCGATTTGACAGGGTCAGGAGGTTCTTGCCTTCGAAGACGATCTCGCCGCCGGCAATCCTCCCTGGCGGCGCAATCAGACGCATGATGGAGAGGGCCGTAATCGATTTGCCGCAGCCCGACTCGCCCACCAGACCCAACAACTCGCCCCGATCAAGATAGAAACTGACGTCATTAACTGCGCGCACTAATCCGGCACGCGTCGGGAAATGCGTCTGCAGGTTTTTGACTTCAAGCAGGTGTGACATCGATGTCAAGCCAAATTGATCTAAGCGGCGGCAAGTCCCATGCTGGCCTGGGAGATCTTCACGGCTTCGCCGCTTGATGTGGAGAAAGGCTCTGCCTTTCCGGGCACGTTACCAATAATAGAAGGCTGCGCCTCCATTCGAGGCGTAGCCTCGAAGGCCATTAGATCAACGGAAAGGCGAAGCCTTTCCGCAACATCCGACGGCGAAGCCGTGGGTCACGCGATTGTGCTTTCTTTCAAACGGTAACCGCCTCGCGGTATTCGCCCCAAACTTTCCTCAGTCGATGGCTAATTTCGCCGACGGTCGCATACGCCTCGACGCAATCAAGAATTCGCGGCAGAAGGTTTTCCGTCCCGCGCGCTGCCTCTTCAAGTTTCACCAGTGCGGCATCAACAGCAGCAGCATCGCGCCGGGCCCGGACCGCGCGCAAACGTTCGATCTGTTCCTGCTCGATGGCCGGATCGACGCGCAGCACAGAGACGGTGGATTCCTCTTCAACCTGAAAACGATTGACGCCCACGACTATCGCATCGCCCGTCTCCACCGCGCGTTGATAGTTGTAGGCAGCCTCCTGAATCTCGCGCTGGACATAGCCGGCTTCAATCGCCTGCAGCATCCCACCCATTGCATCGATGCGGTCGATATAGTCAACCGCGCTGCGTTCGATCTCGTCGGTCAAATGTTCGATTGCATAGGAACCGGCCAGGGGATCGACAGTATCCGCCATGCCGGACTCATGAGCGATTACCTGTTGAGTGCGCAGCGCGACGCGGGCTGCTGTTTCCGCCGGCAGCCCCAACGCTTCATCCATGGCATTGGTGTGCAGTGATTGCGTCCCGCCCAGCACCGCTGCCAGCGCCTGGATTGTCGTCCGCACGACGTTTACTTCCGGCTGCTGTGCAGTCAATGTCGACCCTGCTGTTTGGGCGTGAAAGCGCAGCATCAGCGACCGCGGATCGCGCGCGCGGAAACGTTCGCGCATTGTCCGCGCCCATAAACGCCGCGCGGCCCGAAACTTGGCAATCTCCTCCAGCAGGTTGTTGTGGGCGTTGAAGAAGAACGAGATGCGCGGCGCAAACTCATCCACCTTCAGACCAGCGGCGATGGCTGCTTCGACATAAGCGATGGCATCAGCCAAAGTGAAGGCCACTTCCTGCACCGCCGTCGACCCTGCTTCGCGAATGTGATAGCCGCTGATTGAGATCGTGTTCCACTCGGGAACCTCGCGCGCGCAAAAGTCGAAAGTGTCCGTCACCAAACGCAGCGAAGGTCCCGGCGGATAAATGTAGGTCCCCCGCGCAATGTATTCCTTCAGGATATCGTTTTGAATTGTGCCGCCAAGTTTGTTGAATTCTATGCCATTCTTTTTCGCCACCGCCAGATAGAGGCAAAGCAACGTTGACGCGGTAGCGTTGATGGTCATCGAGGTGGTGACCGTGTCGAGCGGAATGCCTTCAAACAGCCGCAGCATGTCTTCGAGCGAGTCGATTGCCACCCCGACTTTGCCGACCTCACCCACGGCAAGAGCATCATCGGAGTCGAGCCCGATCTGCGTGGGAAGATCGAAGGCCACCGACAATCCGGTCGTGCCCTGCGCCAGCAAATATTTGTAACGGGCGTTTGATTCTTCCGCGGTCGCGTAGCCGGCGTACTGGCGCATAGTCCAAAGGCGGCCGCGGTACATGTTCGGACGAATTCCGCGGGTGTAGGGAAACTCGCCGGGCGGGCCAAGGTCCTGTTCGTAATTCGGGACGTCAGTGTTTGAGGGATTGAAGTCGACAGGCAACTCAATACCGGAAGAGGTCTCAAAATGCTCGCGACGCTCGGTACCGGTCTTTGTCGCCATGGTGTCGGTTTCGTGGACCAATTAGCAGAATCCAAAAGTTGCCGAAGCCTAACACACGCCCACCACCGTCGCAATTCTGCATTCAGCTCGGCACAAGACTGTCGCCTTTCTGATTGCCCAACTTAAGACAGACAGGAATGTCTGTCCCAATCTGCGGTTGACCGGCACGCGTCCGTCGCATAGCATTGGACGAAACACTTTGCCAGAGTCAACAGGTGACATG
>JBDUCF010000323.1:0-3771 GCA_040003545.1 Pyrinomonadaceae bacterium
GGTGGTGGGAATGACCAGGCCCGGGGACATTGACCACTACACGCGCGTGCGCACATACAAGGCAATGCTTGAAAGGTTATGCGATCCCGATCGCATCATGCTGGCGCTGCTGCCACTGGCCATGCGCATGGCGGGTCCCCGCGAAGCACTTTGGCACGCGATCATCCGCCGGAACTTCGGCGCGAACCACCTTATCGTAGGCCGCGATCACGCCAGCCCGGGCAGCGACTCGAAGGGCCGGCCATTTTACGATCAGTATGCCGCGCAGGAACTTCTGGCCCAACACACCGCTGAGCTCGAAGTTAGCGCAGTTCCTTTTGCCGAGCTGGCGTACTTCCCGGCGGCAGACGCTTACGAAGAAATCTCGCCGGCCAATGCCAGCGGCGCGCTTCCGCTGTCAGCGACCGAGGTAAAAGAGAGCTACCTCCAGAATGGCCTGCCGGTCCCTGAGTGGTACATGAGACCGGAGGTGTCATCCATCCTGTCGCAATCCTCTCCGCCGCGGCACCAGCAAGGCTTCTGTGTCTGGTTCACCGGGTTGGGCGCATCGGGAAAAACTACCACCGCGGAAATCCTGACCGTGAAACTGCTGGAGAGCGGCCGGCGCGTAACATTGCTTGATGGCGACGTAGTGCGTACACACTTGTCGAAAGGACTGGGTTTCAGCAAAGAGGATCGTGATACGAACATCCGGCGGATAGGCTTTGTCGCCGCGGAAATTGTGCGCCACGGCGGAGCGGTAATTTGCGCCGCGGTCAGTCCCTATCGGGCCACCCGCAACGAGTGCCGCGCGATGATCGGCGGCGATCGCTTTATTGAAGTGTTCGTCAACACGCCCCTGGAAGTTTGCGAACAGCGCGACACCAAAGGGATTTATATTCAAGCACGCGCAGGCAAAGTTAAGCAGGTTACCGGGATCGATGATGTTTACGAAACGCCGTTGGATGCCGAGATAGAATTGGACACCGTGGAGCGCGCGGCCGACGAGAACGCGGCCCTGGTGTTTGCCTGTATCGCTGCGAAAGGATTTGTGATACCGAATGATTAAGCTGGGTTTGCACCAGCAGGAGCTTTCTATCAAACCCGCGCTTTGAGAGCAGTCGCCGTAGTGCCGGCAATTGACCCTATGAATTCTGAGTCACCAAAGTTTTCCGTAATCATTCCCGCGTACAACGAAGAGAAGCTTTTACCGCGATTGTTGGATTCAATTGCAGTGGCGCGAAAAAACTATCCCGGAGGGGCCGACGCTGTCGAAGTCATAGTTGCCGACAACGATTCCACTGATCGCACGGCGGCAGTCGCTGTCGGACAGGGCGCCAGAGTAGTAATGGTCAGCAAGCGTCGAATCGCCGCGGCGCGCAATGGCGGAGCGGGCGCGGCTAAGGGAGATATTCTTTGCTTCATTGATGCTGACTCATCAATCCATCCGCAAACTTTTGCTGCGATCCAGGAAGCGATTGACGGTGGCCGCACAGTCGCCGGCGCCACTGGGGTAGATTTAGAAAGAAGATCGCCCGGCCTTATGTTTACTTACTACGTTGCGATGACCGTCTGCTGGCTGATGCGAATGGATACGGGGGTTGTATTTTGCCGGCGCGAAGACTTCGAGACGATCGGCGGCTACGACGAAGCGCGTCTATACGCGGAAGACGTGGGGTTTCTGCTGGCGATGCGGCGCCTGGGACGAACAAGGGGCCAGCAACTGGGCCGTTTGCGAGGTGTGAAGGCTCTCGGGTCAACCCGCAAGTTCGATCAATTCGGCGACTGGCACTTGTTCTGGATGATGGCCCAGGGCGTCAAGAGTCTGGTCACATGGAATTGGAACGACAAGAAATTTGCCGAGCGCTACTGGTACAACTCCGGCCGCTGATCGGCCCTGGCTGAGGCCCGGCCGTTAGGAAGGGCTCATCGATACGGCCTTCCGCTTTCCAACCGCCAGCAGTAGAATCGCGCACACCGAAAACTCAGTTCACCAGTCAACATGTGACGGAGGGAACCGCACGCAAGGGATGATGGGCAAACGCACCATGAAAACAAACGGCTCGGACATCCACCAGCGGTTGTGCCGGGCGCGAAGCTTCATAGATGAGTGCTACGATTTGCCACTGGATCTGCGAGAGATTTCCCGGCAAGCTTGCTTGTCGCGTTACCACTTTCTACGGCTTTTTCGGGATGCTTTCGAAACTACGCCGCACCAGTACTTGATCCACCGGCGAATCGAGAAAGCCAAAGAACTGCTTCTTTCCGAGCGTCTGAGTGTGACCGATGTTTGTTTTGAAGTCGGCTTCGAGAGTCTGGGATCGTTCAGCGCTCTGTTTCGTCGCCGGGTTGGCGACGCGCCCTTAAGCTATCGCGATCGCCAAAGGTCCCTGCGCCAGGTGCCAGGCTGTTTCCTTCATATGTACGGCCTGAAACCGGGTTCTTGAGGGGCAAGGCAACGGGACGCGCTTTTAGCAATTTTCGAGAAGCCAGTTTCAGTCAAACCTCTTATGCTCCTTCGCAAATCTGACGAAGGGAATTGAGAATCATGATCACAAGAATGTCCCACGTATTGATCTGGGTTAAGAACCAGCAGGAGGCGCTGGAGTTCTATCGCGACAAGCTGGGATTCGAAGTCGACACGGACGCCATGCTGGGGGGAGACTTTCGCTGGCTGACCCTCCGAGTGAAAGGCCAGGCGGGCTTTGAGATTATTCTCATGGAGCCAAAAGCGGGCATGATGTTAGATGAAGAATCCGCGGCGCAATTGCGTTCGTTGATCGACAAAGGCGTGCTTGGCGGTGGCGTCTTTGAGGCCGACGATATCCATAAAACCTACGAAGATTTGAAAGCCAGAGGCGTCCAGTTCAAAGGACCGCCCACAGTACAGTCATGGGGTACTGCTACTGTAATGATTGACAACTCCGGTAATTGGTTCAGTTTGGGCCAGGAAAAAGAGGAACAAGTTTCCTGATTTCAACGGCGGCACGACCTAAACAGAGCGCGCAGTTCGAGGGAGGGATTCTTATGAGAAAGACTGCAACCAGCATCGCCAGGAAATCGATCTACGGCGTGCACCCCGGCGTTGCCATGACCGTGAAATGGATTGGCGAGTTAAAACAGAAAACGGGACGCACGCTCGAGGACTGGCTGAGGTTGATCGAGAAAGAAGGTCCTCTAACCGAGAAAGAGCGGCGCGAATGGTTGAAAGAGAGTTATGGCCTGGGCCCAAACTCCGCAGGGTGGCTGGCGGAGAGCTCGTTCGGCAAAGGCGAAGAAATTGGCGATCCGGATGCTTATCTCAGCGCGGCGGAAGAGTACGTCGAGAAAATGTTCGCGGGCAAGAAAGCGGACCTCCGCCCTTTGTACGACAAACTTCTGCAAATCGGCTTGAAGACGGGTAAAGATGTGAAGGCGTGTCCCTGCCAAACCATAGTTCCGCTCTACCGCAATCACGTGTTCGCTCAAATCAAACCCACAACTCAGACGCGAATTGATCTTGGGCTCGCTCTGGGCGACATGAAAACGCCGAAGCGGCTAATCGACACCGGCGGCTATCAAAAGAAAGACCGGATCACGGGGCGGATTGAAATTACTTCGTTGAAAGATATTGATGACGACGTGCAGCACTGGCTGAAGGTCGCTTACGACCGAGACGCATAAAGCGGGCTCACCACAAACCGCTGAAACGGTTACTAGAATTGTTAGAGGCTTTACCACCGGGCTAAAGCCGCGGTGTGAATGAGATTTAGGACTCGGTGAGGGATCGAAAACATGGCAACAGCCGCAGCT
>JBDUCF010000047.1:0-12746 GCA_040003545.1 Pyrinomonadaceae bacterium
CACGAAAAATCGTGAGCCATTCGAGCCCTGCTGATGGATGTCGTAAACAATTTCCGGAAACCATTCTTTCCAAAGCAGCCTGGTAACGGACTTCGTCTCTTTCAGATTGAGCATGAACCAATCACGGTTATCATCGTGTCCGGCATAGTGATGATAAAGCTCGGGCGGGTCTCGCCCTTCATTGGGCGTCCCTAAAGTCTTCCGATACCAGTTGGCAACGATGTCGATGCCATCGGGATTCGGTGAAGGAATCAAGATCAGAATTACGTTGCTGAGGATCTTCAGAGTCTCGCTGTCGTCCGCACTAATCAGGTCATAAGCGAGTTGCATGGACATTTGCGATGCCACTATCTCAGTGGAATGGATCGAACACGAGATAACTACGACAGTCTTGCCCTCGCTAACGAGCCGATCGCGCTCATCCTGGCCGCCAACCTGGCGCGGGTCGGCCAGTCCTGCTTGAATCCCTTTGTACTTTGTCAGATCGCGTATATTCTCTGGCGCGCTGATGAAGGCCGCGATAATCGGACGGTGTAGAGTTGTATCCCCGATTGACTGGACCAGCACGCGATCGCTGGCGCGATCGAGGAGCTTGAAGTAATCAGTAATTTGTTGCCAGTCGGCAATCGTGCGATCGTCGCCCGGTGAGAAACCAAGCACTGATCGAGGCGAAGGAACTACCTCCTGAGGCACCTTCTGGGCGCGAGCGGCAGGCACCGCAAGCAGCAAGGCGACCAGGGCGAAGGGCGCTACAAAAGACGGAAGGTGACC
Organism: Pyrinomonadaceae bacterium; assembly: GCA_040003545.1. Classification (GTDB taxonomy): domain Bacteria; phylum Acidobacteriota; class Blastocatellia; order Pyrinomonadales; family Pyrinomonadaceae; genus DASXRU01. The sequence continues at coordinate 772 of JBDUCF010000047.1, forward strand.
ACCGCTGAAGAGCATTGGTCGACCATGAGAGCGTTGACATTGCTCTATCCGGGGCACTGCGTTCGGTTGAAGTTTTGGGGGCTTGATCAGCCGGGATAGTCGACGATGCATGCGAAGGCCCTGCGACTGAAATGATCGAGCGAGATGCGACAGAAGTGATGCGCGCGATGGAGTCTAGCACAGGCAGCCGTCCCAATTTCATTGGCCGGCTGCTTTTCTGGTGGTCCATGTTTGTCGCCGCAATGCTGCTATTGATCTTCGCTCCACCCGTCCTCCTGGTGGCGCGGGTGGCGAACCGTCGCGATTGGGTTTATCCCTGGGCTTTGTTTGGCGCGCGAAACTGGCTGCGCCTTAGCGGCATGACTATCGCAGTCACAGGTCTGGAATTGCTCGACCCGGATCAGACCTACGTCTTTATTTCTAATCACCGGTCATACCTCGACACAGCTACACTTTTTCATTACACCGGGCGTCGCATTGGGGTCATAGCCAAAAAGGAACTGTTGAAGGTACCTATTCTGGGTTACGGGATGAGTTACGTAAACATAATGGCCATCGACCGCTCAAATCGCGAACGGGCGGTCCAGACGATGCAGGCGGCGACCAAAAGAATTCAGTCCGGGGTATCGTTCGGTGTATTTGCTGAGGGCACGCGCGCCTTACCCGGTCAGATGTTGTCGTTCAAGAAGGGAGCATTCTACATGGCCATCGAGGCCGGGGTGTCTATCGTTCCAGTCGCGATGAAGAACACCGACAATCTGATGGGTAAGGGATCCGGCGAAGCCTGGCCAGGCAGAATCGAGATGGTAATCATGCCGCCCGTTTCTACGAAGGGAGTATCAACGGACCGGGAAGTTCAGATCCTGATTAGAACAGTCCAGGGCACCATTGCGGATGAGTTGGGCGTTAAGGAGATCACTCCGCGTAAGTGAGGCTACTAAACAAGGACCAGCGAACTGGTTCAGTTTTCCGGCGGCTTTCCTTTCGGAGGGTTCTCGCCTTTCGGCGGCTTAGCGGGTTTGGTTGTCGGTTCAACCTTCTCATTCTCAATATCAATCACCCTCAATTTGCCGCGGGCGCGCTGGTAGTCGGTGTACTTAACTCGAATACGTATGCGCAGGTCCTCGCCGCTGTCAAAAATAAGGTCATCGTCCGCGTAGGCATAGGTGGGAAACCAATACTTGCCATCGATCTGTTCCCGGTAGGTCTCGACGATGGGGAACTTGTTTTTCTTCGTTTCAGGGACTCCTTTGCCCCTCGACTTTACGATTTGCAAATCGTGATCATCGACCCAGATCCTTCCGTTGAAAAAGCGCTCCTTGGTCTTCCTGGCATCAGGGGTGACTTTGGGTGTGACGTCGAACACGTATAGATCCAGTTCGTCGATGCGCTCCTTGCCCGCGTATTTGAAATCGTACTGACCTGCCTTTGTTGTTTCCAAAGCAAACGGAGTTACGCCGCCCAGGTCTTCGACGTCTTCCTGAGTTATGCCCTCGTAAGAAGCCATGGGGAAGTAATCGATTTTTTCGAAGCGATTTCCCGAGTCATCGAAAGTAAAGTGGGATACTCGATGGTACTCTCCGATTACCTGTCCGCCCATTCCCAGGACTTGAATGAGCGCGTCCCGCTTAAAGGCGTACTCGAGTAGGCCCTTATGGAATTCCGTTTCGCGGGCGGTGAATGCCCGGACAATCCGATCAGTCTCCGACTGGCTCAACGTGCCGGTTGGACCCGCAGGGGTTTGCGCCAATGCCTGGCCAGGGGAAAAAGAGCAGACCAGCGAGATCAGCAATACGTACAGATTTACTCGGACAATCCTCATCTTCCACCTCTTGCGCTCAGACCGAGATTATAAACGATTAGGCCCGGCATTAGCGTGTCAGATGCCCGAGCCGTGGTGTTTGTTGCCAGTTGCCGCGGTCAGCCTCGAAAGCCCGCCCTGGGCGAATTCAACACTCCTCCAGAATTCCTGCAACACCCAGAAGCCGAGCGCCAAGATTTCGCTTGCAAGGAGTCGTGCTTCTAGAGTAATGTACGCGCGTATTAGTAGTTTGGCTGGTTCCCGAAGGTACTCTCTAACGGTTTTTGCACGGCAAATCGAAGTTCAAAACACCCGGCATCACGAGTCTGACCAGCGGGACACGGTCTTGAAAATTCAAACAGCGTTTGCTGCGGTCCTCATGTCGGCTATTGAGCGTGACGATTACCCGTGGCATTTCCAACAGCGCGGAGTGCGGATTCTTAAATGTCACCGGCTGCGTTGCTGCACGGGAATCTACGCCGCGCCAGGCTTGTGGGAGGCTTGAGCGAATTGACTTAGCCGGCGAGTGCGGCGGCCGACACGCTCTTTCTGGGCAGAGCAACGGCCGTCGCCCTCAACCAGGCTGCAGCAAAGGACAAAGGCGAATTGTCTTGACTAAAGAAACCTAAGAACTCACCCCGGCAACTATGCAGCGGCCCTTGAGGTTCGCTGGATGGTAAAATTCGGGGACGCTTGGCTTCCCTCTCTGAGCCGGCGTCCCCGATCGGTTTTCAATCACCTCGGTCCTACTCTACAAACTGCACATCGATTTGGTGTGGAATGATCCCGCGTTCAAACCCCTCCTGAAGCAAACGCCGGACAGCCTCGCGACCGCGATCGGTATAGTCCAGAGTCAGGTCGTTGACCCACATTGACACGAACCGGTCCGCCAGCGACGGCTCCATGTCGCGAGCGAATTGCAGCGCATACTGCAGCGCATCCTCGCGGTTGTCCAAAGAGTAGCGAATGCTTTCGCGCAGAAGATTGGAGACCTGGCGCATTTTTCGTTCGCCCAGATCGCGACGGATGGCGTTACCGCCCATCGGTAGTGGCAGCGCCGTCTTTTCGTACCACCACTCGCCCAGATCCAGCACCTTCTGCAAACCCCTGGTGTGATAAAAGAGCTGGCCTTCGTGGATCAGCAGTCCGGCGTCACAATTACCATCCACCACGGCGTCGATAATTTGATCGAAAGGCACCACTTCATACTTGAAGTCCGGATTGAAGATGCGCAGGGCCAGAAAGGCACTGGTCAGGGTGCCCGGTACGGCAATCCGGGCGCTGGATAATTCAGCGGGATTCAGTTCTTCTCGCGAGACTACGATAGGGCCATAGTTGTCGCCAATCGAAGCACCGTGGGGCAGTAGCGCATACTTGTCCGCGACGTATGCGTAGGCATGAAAGCTGATGGCGGTTACATCGTACTTACCTTTTCTGGCTTCCTCGTTCAGCGTTTGAATGTCCTGGAGAACGTGTTTGAATTCGATGTTGCCGGTCTCGAGTTTATTCGTTGCTAAGGCGTAGAACATGAAAGCGTCGTCGGAGTCCGGTGAATGAGCGACGCTGATAACTGTTGGTTTAGGTGTTTTAGGCATATCTCACTAACACACAAATGCAGCGGTCAGACGCTCGCTCGGGTTTGCATCTTCAGCCGCTGCCTTTGATTAGTTTCAGGCGATTGTCGTCGCCCTCTCGATGCGATTGTAAACCGTGTCCCGCTCGACGGCTTCGAAGCCGGCTTCCTCGATCAGTCCGATCAGCTCCGGACGCGTCATGCGCACCTCGTTGTTGGCTTCTATCGAATAACTCTCCGTCAACTCGCCGCCCTCGGTAATCGTCCCGTCCACGTCATTCGCGCCGTAATGGAGGGCGACCTGCGCCAGACGCTTGCCGAGCATTACCCAGTAAGCTTTGAGGTGGGGAAAGTTGTCGAGCATCAGGCGCGATACAGCCATGGTCTTTAGAGAGTCAGTGCCGGAGGGGCCGGGAAGATGCGCCAGCTGGGTGTTCTCCGGATAAAAGGCAAGCGGGATGAAGCACTGGAAACCATGCGATCTATCCTGCTGTTCACGCAGCCGAATCAGGTGATCGACGCGATCTTCGATCGATTCAATATGGCCGTAGAGCATCGTGGCATTGGTCTTCAGGCCGGCGGCGTGTACTTTGCCCGCCAGTTCGAGCCAACGATTGGCATCGCATTTATGAGCGCAGATCATTGAGCGAGTAGGCTCGCGAAAGATCTCCGCGCCGCCTCCCGGACAGGAATTGAGCCCCGCTTCGATCAGGCTTTGAATAACTTCTTCGTCGGCCATCTTGTAGAAATGGGCAAAGTGGTCCAGTTCCACCATGGTGAAGGCCTTCAGATGAAGCTGTGGATATTCGCTCCTCAGCGCCGACAGCAAATCCGTGAAATAACTGAAAGGCAGTTTTGTGTTAAGTCCGCCGGTGATGTGCAGCTCAGTCGCGCCTTCGTTTACAGCCTGGCCCGCGACGCGCAACGAATCCTGAATATTGTGCGTGTAGGCGTCGGGCTGACGGGGAGTGCGGTAGAAGCCGCAAAACTTGCAGTCAACGTAGCAGACGTTGGTGGGATTAAGATGGCGATTGACGTTGAAATACGTCGCGCGGCCATGACGACTGCGGCGCACCGTGTCGGCCAATTTACCCAGTGCATTCAGATCGTCTGTGGCATAAAGCGCTACGCCATCTTCGAAAGACAAGCGCTCGCCGGCCTCGACTCTGGTTTCAATATCGTTAAGCTTTTCGTCGTGCGATAAAAACATAGGTATGTTGCCTCAAGGGGCCAGCAAAGTAGCAGCGCCAAAACTCGCGAAAAGAATCACGCTTACAAAAGCGTTGGTCGTAAAAAACGCCGCGTTCAAACGGCTCAAATCATCCGCCCGCACGAGTGTGTGCTGGTAAACCAACAAAACTCCGGTGGCAGCAACACCTGCCAGCGCGAGCGGACCAAGCTTCGTTACAAAGTATAACGCAAGCAGCGCAGCAAAAGCTCCTGCGTGCAGCGTGCGGGCAATCCAGAGCGAGCGAGCGAGCCCGAAGCGAGCCGGAATCGAATGCAAGCCCTCTCGTCTATCGAAATCATAATCCTGGCATGCGTAGAGCACATCGAACCCCGCCGTCCACAACAGCACAACCAGGGAGAGCAACAGGGGCTCCCCGCTATTGAGCGTGCCTCGGACAGCTATCCAGGCACCGGTGGGCGCGATCGACAGGCACCAGCCAAGAACGATATGTGAAAAGGTGGTCCATCGCTTTGTGTACGAGTAAAGCAGCACACTAGCCAGGGCGACCGGGGATAGAACCAGGGTCAGACGATTCAACATCGCGGCGGCCAGGAGAAAAACTGCGGCTGAAGCTATTGTAAAAGCCCACCCGAAGCCTATCGACAACGAGCCCTTCGGAAGCGCGCGCATTTGTGTTCGCGGATTGCGCGCATCGTAGCTGCTGTCCGCAATCCGGTTGAAAGCCATCGCCGCCGATCGCGCGCCTACCATCGCCAACGCGATCCAGAGCAGCTGTCGCGCTGACGGAATACCTCGCGCCGCCAGAACAGCACCGAGAAAAGCAAACGGCAGCGCAAACAGCGTGTGCTCGATCTTGATCATTTCGAGCGTCGTGCGAATGTTCCGGTTAAAGGTCGGCATCTTGCTAACCGGCTTCACCTTTCCAGCGGGTTGCGGTTGAATGCGGAATGCCAAACTGATCGAGAACCCGGAAGCAAAGATGGTCGACTAACGCTTCGATGGTTTGAGGCCGATGATAAAAGCCCGGGCTGGCGGGGAGAATGCCGGCTCCGGCCCGAGCCAGCTTCAGCATGTTTTCCAAATGAATTGCGTTGTATGGAGTTTCCCGCGGCACCAGAACGAGCTTGCGTCCTTCTTTTAATGTCACGTCCGCTGCGCGGTGAATCAGATTAGTTCCGGCGCCGGAAGCAATCGCGCCCAGCGTGCCCATTGAGCACGGGACGATTATCATCCCGGCCTGAGGGTGGGAGCCGGACGAAGGTGTGGCCGCGAGATTATCAAGCCGGTGCAAGCGGACAATCTTCGAATCGGATGGCAGCCCTATCCACTCATTGATCTTTCGGGTATCTGCTTCGATAAGCGCGAATCCCAATTCGACCCGGGACACAGTATCAGCCGACGCCGAGGCGATCAGATTGATTCGCTCAACGACTCCGCTTGCGGCCAGGTGAACCAGAGTGCGATAGGCATAAACAGTGCCTGAGGCTCCGGTGATAGCGAGCGTCAGCTCCATAAAACTTAATGTAAAGTATCCAGAAAAGAAACCAGACTCTGCTTGTCGTCTGCGCTTATTTCGAGAATGTTCGCGGCAATGAAATATCGGTTGTCGGTTTTCCCCGCCGCGACTCTCTCGTGACGCACCGGCTTCACCGTAAAGCGAATCGGACCGGCGGGTAATGACAGCTCGACCTCCACGGTGTATTCGATGCTCGTAAGATAGCGGTCGATGTTCCGCGCGGAAATAACCAGGCCAACGCCGGTCTCGCTGACATTATTGGTTGCGCCCACCATCGTCAGACCTGAGCCCAGACTTTTTATTGTGAACCGCGTTGCCTGCGGTGAGGCCTTGAACACCACTTTCGCGTTCAGCTTGGTTTCAAACCGCGGCTGGACGCGGCGATCCGATGGAAGTGAAGACATGATAGTAACTACGATACCTTATCGGGCCCGTCATCTTCAAAAGGCGCGGGCTGACGACGTTCCCAGATCCAGTAGAACGGCAAGCCGAGCAGGATCAGCCCGAGACCCGCGAGTGGAGGATTGCGCGCAATGGTCTTAAAGCCAGTAAGCAAATGTCCGTGTATGATCAGCGCGGCTCCGTCGGTCGCGTCGCCGCGAACTGCCCACAATGTGGCGCCGAGCAATAATGCTGTCGCCAGCAGGAAAAGAACCGGCACCACGGGATATCCCCACGTCCGATAGGGACGTTCCGCATCCGGCATCTTGCGTCGCAGAATAAATACCGCCGCGGTTGTAAGTCCGTAAAAAACCCACAAGCCGAAGATCGCATAATCTGTCAAAGTGTCGAAAGATGATGAGAACGCTATCACCAGCACGCAGGCCCAGAGTGCCTGCACAATCAGGGCGCCGGTAGGCACATGACTACGCGGTGAAACGCGGGAAAGGCTCCGCAGGAACAGACGGTCACGGGCCATTGCATAAGGAACTCGGGCGCCCGTCAGGATGGACGTGTGAAGCGTGCCAAACGTTGATGACAGCAGAGCAGCGGCAATCAAACTGATCGCGAACGGGCCGAGGAACGTTCTGGCGACTTCGGTGGCGACGGACGACGCTTTAGAAACGTTGGCGATTTGCGTCGGCGAGAGCGCATAGAAATAAGCCAGATTAACAAAAAGGTAGAGCACCATAATCAGCACCGTTCCGCCGATCAGGGCCCGGGGAAGATTACGCTGAGGGTTTTTCACTTCGCCCGCCACGAGCGTTACGTTGTTCCAACCATCGTAAGCCCACAAAGCGCCGAGCATCGCCGCAATCAAACCACCAAAACCGAAGCGCGCTGCGCCAGCGACGCCTTCACAGGCGCCCCCGGAGTTGACCATGGCCAGGTGGGACCAGTCGGCGCCCCGCGCAAACAAAAACGCGCCAATGCCAACCAGCAGCACCAGCGCCACTTTGATTCCCGAAAGGATTGCCGCGACCAGGCCGCTGACTTGTACTGCAGCGCAATTGATTAGCGTCACTAACAAGATCGACAGTAAGGCGATCAGTTGAAGGTTTCCGAAGGGAATAGAGTAGCCCCAGACCGTGGCGGAGAAATAATCGCCGCCGAGTCTGCCGCCGATCATGATGTTCAGAAACAAGGCGAACTGAACCCCCAGCGCCGCCTGCGATCCGGCCTTACCGATGAAGAACGACATCCAGCCGAAAAGGAAGCTGCCGGTGCGTCCGTAAGCTTCGCGTATGAAGACGTATTCGCCGCCGGCCTTTGGCATCATCGCGGCCAACTCAGCGTAGCTAAGCGCGCCGGCAAGCGATAGCAGGCCGGCCACCAGGTAAACGCCCAGCACTCTTCCGGGTGTGCCGACGTTACAGGTCATCACGCGCGCTTTCAGGAAGACGCCCGTTCCGATAACATTTCCCACCACGACCGAGATCGCGGCGATCAAACTCAAGCCTCGGATTAGTTGGGGTGAATCAGGATATCGCATTTAACCTCACCAGCGCTGCTCAAAAGGAAATTCAACACTCGGCGAAGCGCAGAGTGAAAATTGGCAATCCCGGCTATGCCGCCTGATGTGCGGAAGGTCTCTGACCTTCCGGCAAGTCAGAAAATATTGTCGGGGCTATGCCCCACAAATAATTCCGCAGGGGCACAGCCGCTAAATAAAATCTGAGACTCTTTCGGAAGGTTGGAGACCTTCCGCACATCAGACGGCATAGCCGCGAACCCTCCCAGGTACGCATTGATCCGGACTGAACTCAGTCAGGCAATCACGCGGCTCGTTTACTTCGGCTTCTTCCTGCCAGTGCCTTAGCCGCCAGTTCGCCGGTGACTACCGCGCCTTCCATAAATCCTTGCCAGTCGGCCAGATGCTCGCCCGCGAACAGGACTTTTCCGTGCGGCCGTTGCAAAACCGGACGCAAGGTAAACCATTGGCCGGGCCGATAAAACGCGTAAGCTCCGTGCGTATAAATATCGCGCTGCCAGGCATAGGATTGAAGGTTCAACGCGAGCTCCGGCGCCCGGTGGTCCAACGGCAGCAGATCGCGAGTGATGATGTCACCGCGTCGCTGATTGTTTTGCGCGGCGAGTACGTCTGCTTTTTCACCAATCGCGTAGCTGCAAAGGATTCCCTCCTTACCGGGCTGATCTTTTGTGCTATGAAAATAATAGTGCGAAGTGGCATCGCTTACGAGCGAAAAATCTTCATCGCCCCAAAAACGTTCCCGAAAGAGGACCGAGTTCTTGATGATGCGCGCGTACTGAAGCTTTTCGGCAGCGGCTCGTTGCACCGCGGGTAGCGGCGGATCGAAAACTATCTTATCGAGCGTGCGAGCGGGCACAGTGCAGACGCACGCATCCGCTGAGAAATCCCTGCCGCCTGCTCTTACGATTACTCGCCCTCCTCGTTGCATGATCTTCTGAACGGGAAGGCCCGTATGGATGGCGGGTTGCCCGAGCCGCGCGGCCAGCGCCTGGACCAGTCGCGAGTTGCCGCCTGCCATCTTGTAATCCATTTCGTTGGCCGGGCTGGATTCAAAATACTCTGCGGCCGCGGCATAAGCGGAAACCATTCGAATTGTTTCGCCGAAATCCGTGCTGTCCTGCAGGTCGCGCAAAAGAAGATCGTCCTCGCTAAAGCCAATCTCTTCGAGCCAGGTCCACCAGTCATACTGGTCCAGCCGCAACCGATCTCCATCGGTATAGCTGTGATACTTCTTCCGGAACGTTTCGAAGCTTTGTTTGGCCCGCGGTGAAAAATCCCACTGGCCCGGCCGTTTGACCGTGCCGTCACGCATTAGCGAGGCCTGGAACCGGTGATCCTGCAGGGGGATTCCAAAATCGTGACAGAGCGCTTTGATGCGCTCGTGACTTTCACCCACCCATTCACCGCCCTGCTCGCAAACAAGGCCCGGACTCTCTTTGAAACTGAAGGAAAGGACGCGGCCTCCGACTCGCTCTCGAGCTTCCAGAACCGTCACTTCCCAACCCGCTTGCTTAAGCGCGTGTGCCGCGGCCAGCCCCGAGAGACCGGCGCCGATGATGATGCACGAATAGGCGCGCCGCTGAACAAAGGGGCTGGATAAGAGCGGAATTCCTATCGCCGCGGCTCCCGCGGTCTTCAGGAAATCCCGACGGGCAATGGCGCTCCTGCTTTGCAATTTGCGACCTACCATATATCACCGTGTAAAAGGTCTTCATACGTGTCGCGTTTGCGAATAAGATCGGCCTTATCACCCTCGCGTACCATCACGGCTGCCGGTAACGGCCGCCCATTGTAGGGAAACATCTGGGCTAATGAATAAGCCCCCGCATTGAGCAGGGCGAGCACCTCACCAGGCTTCACGTCTTGCGGCAGCCGGCGGTAATCAGGCAAGCGACCTTCGCGTTCAATGTCGAAGTACACATCACCCGAATCGCACAAAGGTCCTGCCACTTTGTATTCGGCGTCAGGTGGACTGCCGGCGCAGGTGGCCGAAATAAGGTGGTAGTACCACTTGTAATTGTTCATCGAGAGCAGCAGGTTATAACCCGCGTCAGTTAACAGCCATACGTCACCTGTTTCCGGACGAGTCTTGATATTCCGCACGGTCGTGAGCAAAGTGCCGGCGTCGGCAATCACGCTCCGGCCCGGTTCCAGCAGAATGGTTATCTGATCCAGCAGATGTTCAGCTTCAACTTCGCGAGCAGAGGCCCGGGCAATGCCCAAAGCTTCGGTGAGCACCGCGGCAGGCTCCAGGTTCGCTCCGAGCATTTCTCTCTCGTGCTCGGGAAGTTGATCGGCTTGCGAAGGGTCGCGTAAGTAGTTGACCGGAATGCCACCGCCCAGATTGATGTGTTCCAGCGTATGACCCGTCTCGCGTTGGATGGTCACCAGGTGTTCCCACATGCTCTTGAAAGCAGCGGCGAATGGCTCGACATCCGGTGTTTGCGAGCCGACATGGATATGAATACCGGATACATGAACCAGGTCAGGGTTCTGCAAGCTGCGGCGAAAAGCCGGGAGCACGTCGGAAGATGAGATGCCGAATTTCGATGTCAACAACGCCGTTTGCAAACCGAGATGCGACCGCGTGCCAATCTCCGGCACCAGACGCAAAGCGATTCGGGCGGCCGCGAGATTTGTATCCTGTTGCCGCAGACGCCGCACAGACTCTTCAACCAACTCTATCTCGTAAATTGAATCGACATTGATCGAATAGATACCGGCGCGCACTGCCTCATCGATTTCCTCGTCGGACTTGCTGGTGCCGTTGAAGATAATCTGGTCGGGGCGAAAGCCTATGCGCAAGGCTTTGAAGAGTTCGCCGCCGCTGTTTACTTCGATGTCGATGCCGGCGTCGCATACGGCTTTGAGCACGGCCATGTTGGAGTTGGCTTTGGAGGCGTAACAGAACTTGATGGGGCGTTCCACCGCGGCAGCGGCGCGCTGGAGCCGGGCGATGTTGGCGCGAATGCGCGGCTCGGAAAAAACGAAGAGTGGCGAATCGTACTGCTCAATCAAAGAGACGGCGTCAACGCCGCTGATTACCAGGCGGTCGTTTTTGACCTCCAGGTAGCCGGGGATGGCCCAGGCCGGCGTCATAACAATCTGAGCGGACATCGATCGCACTCCGTCAAAGGGTGATTAATCGCGAGCGAAGATAGTCTGTGTAGATCCGAGCGTCAAGTTTGAAGATGGTTCAGAACTGCTTTCGGTAAGGGCTTTTGGCAGAAAACTTGCGATGATCAAGGCGACTCCCGCGATCAAATATAAATAGTAGGCAAGAGGATTGGGCTCCTCTTCTTCCACGAAAACAAATTTGTCGGCGAGTGGGTAACCTGAATTCTGCATTGAAATTCTTTCGCTAGCCTCCAAATCAAATAGGCCCCTTTCTTTAACTACGCCTCTGACCAGCACCGGGCCGGCCTGCACACAATTTTTGTTCGTCATGCAAGCCAGATTAGGGTACGTTTTGTAGAAAAGACTTGTCCGGGTTTTCTTCTCCTTACCAGCGGCCGACAGTCGTGCGCTGCTGAAAAGAGGAGTAATGACACTCATTATTGTCTGGTTCCTTTGAGTTTCAAGGACGTAATAGTCTCCGTTGGATTTCGCCCCGCTGACAGTGATGAAACGCGCGCTCTGAGGCACTCCGTTTTGTTCGATTTCTTCAATTGTGAATGACCCCGGGTCGGAATTGATTCTCAAGCTGTCAACCCCGTACCAGATCAACCCAGCCCCTACGGCTAAACCAACGAGCCTTAGCAAGATCGTCAAATCACTATCTCCTTATACTCAACACTAATTCCTTCTGTTGCGCATCACGCACGTTTGGTAAAGCGATAATCCAAGTTGGGAGGTCCTGGTGCAGTTTGAAATTCTCATTAGCACCGCACTTCAGTGCGGTGATCCGGCGATTCCGACATGACCCAACCGTTTCAACGGTTTCAATTGTAAACCATTGAA
>JBDUCF010000324.1:0-3756 GCA_040003545.1 Pyrinomonadaceae bacterium
GGTGACCATCCTGCCTTTGGCATTTTTTCCGGTAGTGGTCACGGTGCGAGTTTTACCGTTCGCTGAAACTGTTATTCGACCAGTGAGAATGACCTTGCGGCCTTTCTTGTTGGTTAACGCCAGCGTGTGGTTGCTTATCTTGCGGTACGATCGCATGTCTGCAGTCGGATCGCCGGTTACCGGGAAGAATTTGCCGTTGAACTTCCCTGTCCACTCGTTATGCGCCGGATTGCCTTCGCCGTCGACGCCATCCACGGTGACCTTCACGTCATCGCCCGCGGCCTCATAGACTACGGTGGTGTTCTTCGATGAGCCCGGGGCGAACTTCGACTTTGCCTCGTTCAGTTTCCAGGTGCCCATATGCGGGCTGTCGGCCAGGCACACGGTCGCGCCGCCAAGCAATGTCACCAGGGTAAACAGGATCACTAATGCTTTCATGTGTTCTCCTCATTGAGTTGCAGGTTGATAGAGCTGGTTGGTGCGGCGCGATTCTATTGCGGCAAGATGAATTAGGCAACCTTACATTGCCCAATGCCGATTGCCGATTCCCAATTAGCTTTTAACGAAACAGCCAATCGGCATTTGGCAATTGGAAATCGGCAATGTGTCAGGGCCCACCTGCTACCGCATGGTGGGACTGACCTCACCGGGACCGCAGCAGGCGTGTGGGTGCCGCTGTGCACGTCTGCTAATGCATAAGACCGCAAATCGGAATATGATTACGCCAGTCTGCTGCATAATTAGTAGTTGGGCCTTGCCTTGATCACTTTGTGAAGACTTGTGATGAAATCCGCACCTGACCAGTGGGACATGCTGCTCTCCGCGTGGAGAACCAACAACCGCGTCACGGTCTTCCTCTTCGAGCACTTGCCCCACGAGTTATGGGGAGCCACAGTGCCAGGGGCGCCCCGACGAACAGTGCGGATGATCGCCGGCCATATCCACAACGCGCGGTGCACGTGGATCAAGACGCTGGGAAAGGAACAAGGCATCGCGGCGCCGCGAGCCGTCAATCGACACAAGGTTGAACCGAAGCAGCTAATTGCAGCACTTGGTCAAAGTAGCCGCGGCATTATCAGTTTGCTGACGCTCGGTTGTGACCAGGGGGGCACTATCCCAGCCTCCTCGTCGTACACCTGGCGTAACCTTCCTCTCGACGTCGGGCATGTCCTAAGCTATTTCGTCGCGCATGAAGGTCATCATCGCGGGCAGATTGTCATGCTCGCCCGCCAACTGGGCTATCGTTTGCCCGTCGAGATTACGGGTGGTCTTTGGCATTGGTCGAAACGCGCCAGGGAGGCGCGGAGCTAGATTTCCCAAAAATGTAAAAGGCATCTCTACGGCGGGGCATGACCAACGCCGCACATCCGGCGGCAAAGTAAAGCCGCACCAACGGAAAACTTTTATGGCAAAGCCAGGTAAGAGAGAGTGATGAGTAAATCACCCGATTTATCAAACTTAATTGCAGAAGTGGGTAATATCATTGCCGCTACGCAACAAACATTTGGCGACCTGACCGCTCCGCAACTCAATTGGAAGCCGAATGCCGAAAGCTGGGGCATTGGCCAGTGCTTTGAGCACTTAACGAAAGCTAATGACTCTTTCTTTCCTGTACTCGAGCAAACCATCAAAGGAGAGAAGCCGCGCACCTTCTGGGAGAGTCTTCCGGGTTGGCCCAGACTCTTCGGATGGATGCTCATTAAATATTTGTCCCCGGAATCCACAAAGAAGTTGAAGGCGCCGGATCTATTTAAGCCTTCGAGCAGTGATGTTGACCCCAATATCATTAACAATTTTGTGAAGCAACAGAACCGGTTAGCGGTTCTAATGAAACAAAGTGCCGAGCTTGACTTGCGCCGTACTAAGGTTACATCGCCGGCGTTGTCATTCGTGACATATAGTTTGATGGACTGCTACACAATTATCGTGGTGCATGAAAAGCGACACTTTGAGCAAGCCAAGAGAGTTCTGTCATCACAGAATAATCCGCAGATTGCGCAGCTTACACAGATTGGCAAACACTAAGACGACCCCTTAGCCGTAAACACGGGAAGTACTACAGAACGCTTTTGTTTTGTCCTGACGCCTCGTGTTTCAATCTGCGTAATCTGCGGATATGATTCGCGCTTCGCGGGAGACCTGGGCGATGAAGAAAACACCAAAACCAAAAGACGTAGACGCTTACATTGCGGCGGCTCCAAAAGAAGTACGGGGCAAACTGAAAGAGCTTCGGGCCGTAATCAGAAAGACCGCGCCGGGTGCCGTGGAACGTATGAGTTACGGAATGCCCTACTATGATTACAAAGGCCGGCTGGTTTACTTCAGCATTTGGAAATCACATATCGGACTGTACATCCCCACTCCAGTCATTAAGGAGCACGAACGTGAATTGGAAGGTTATGAAACCACCAAAGCTACTGTTCGATTGCCTCTGACTAAGAAACTTCCTATCGCGCTCATAAAGAAGCTGGTGATCGCGCGAATGAAAAAGAACGAAACAAGGAAGAAGTAATACCCAGCCTTGCGCGGATGAATGACTGGGGAGCGGGCATTCAAAGTAAAGTCGGGACTCTAAACGCCCACTAAGACTGAGGGGAGTGGTGCTCGCATGAACGCGGCAGAATTCCGGGTTGAGGAGTGGATGGCGGACGGTTCTCGATCTGCTGCTATCGATGCCGAAATAGACCTGCTGGCTGAGGTCCTGCACGCCGTCGTACATGCGGGCGCCGGGGTAAGTTTCTTCATTCCCTTCTCTATCGATGAGGCCCGCGCGTTCTGGGTCGATAAAGTGTTGCCGCAGGTGCGCGCCGGTGCCCGTCGAGTTTTGGTGGCACGTGATGGCGAGCGTATTGCGGGTACCGTGCAACTCGAACTGAAGATGCCGCCCAATCAGCAACACCGGGCGGCAGTGGCGAAACTGTTGGTCCATCCGGCTGCCCGGCGCCGAGGAATTGGCAGAGCCTTGATGATCGCCCTGGAAGATATGGCGCGGACTGAAGAAAGAACGTTACTAACGCTCGACACAGTGTCCGGCAGCAGCGCCGAATCGCTTTACAGATCGCTTGACTACATCGCGGTAGGTATTATTCCGCGCTATGCACGCGGGGCGCTGACATCCGAGCTTGAGGGCACGACCATCATGTACAAGGAGCTGGTACCGCGAAGCGGTCAGTACGCCGGCGTGGTGGTACCGCCCTCATAGGTGTATATTATGCGCGCAACCACACTTCATCTCTGAAGGAGTTTAGCCAATATGAAAAAGTCTTTGATTCTTTCCGCGCTTTTGGTCTTCGCAGCGGTGGCGGCGGTTTCCGCCGGCGTCGTTGCCGATGCGCCGGCGGTTGGCATAAATGCGCCGGGGTTTACGTTGACCACGAACGAAGGCAAGCAAGCGAGCCTGAAAAACTTTCGTGGTAAGTGGGTCGTGCTCTACTTTTACCCCAAGGACTTCACCAGCGGCTGCACTCTGGAGGCGCACAATTTCCAAACCGATCTGGCCAAGTACAAGGCCATGCACGCCGTGATTCTCGGTGTCAGCGTGGACACAGCGGAATCGCACAAGAGCTTCTGCACCAAGGAGGGCCTCGCGTTCAAGCTTTTGTCGGATCCGGCCGGAACAGTTTCCGACACCTACGGCTCGGTGATGGAATACAACGGCATGAAGCTTTCGGCGCGCAATACTTTCATCATCGATCCTAAAGGCAAGATCGCGCGGGTCTTCATGAAGGTGAAACCAGCAGGCCACAGCGAAGAGGT
>JBDUCF010000325.1:0-3754 GCA_040003545.1 Pyrinomonadaceae bacterium
TCGCGATCGCAGTGCTCGCTACCCTTGTAACCATCAGCGGTTTTCGGGTCGCTTCTGCCCAGGATCAAAAATCGCCGAATCACGTCCACTACAAAGAGCCTGCGCAGCAAGGCGTGTCTCCGACCGGAGCGATAGCGCCGCGCTTGCAAAAGCTCGGAGATCATAAGTTCCCAGTCTCCACGAAGAACGCGCAGGCGCAGCTCTTCATGAACCAGGGGTTAAACCTGTCGTACGCATTTAATCATGCGGAAGCCGGGCGCGCTTATCGCGAAGCAGAACGCCTCGATCCAAATCTGGCGATTGCGTTCTGGGGTGAAGCGCTCGCGTTGGGACCAAACATCAACGCGCCGATGGATCCAACTGCCGAGCCGAAAGCGCTCGAGGCGATGCAAAAAGCCATCGCCCTCAAGGCCAAAGCAACGCCGCGCGAGCAGGCGCTGATTGATGCTCTTAAGTTTCGATATTCCGGCCGGGCGGAAGATCGCCGCGCGAACGACGTCGCGTACGCCGACGCCATGCGCAAAGTGCATCTGCAATTTCCTGGCGATCCGGATATCGCGATGCTCTACGTGGAATCGGTGATGGACCTCAGGCCGTGGGGTTACTGGACGCGAGACGGCACGCCTTACGAACGCACGGCCGAGGTGGTCGCGCTCACCGAAGAAACCATGGCGCGCAATCCGAATCATCCCGGCGCTTTGCACCTTTACATTCATTTGATGGAGGCGTACGCGGCGTACAAGGCGGAACCGGCTGCGGATCGTTTGCTGACGTTAATGCCGGCCGCGGGACACATGGTGCACATGCCGGCGCACATCTATCAGCGCGTGGGCCGCTTTGCCGATGCGGTCAAGAGCAACGAGCTGGCGATTGCCGCCGACGAGGATTACATCTCGCAGTGCCACGCGCAGGGCCTCTACCCGATGGCCTACTATCCGCACAACCTGCACTTCCTCTGGTTCGCGGCGACGGCTGAGGGCCGCAGTAAGCTCGCGATCGACTCGGCGCGCAAAGCGGCTTCGAAAGTTGACGACGAAACTCTAAAAGCAGTGCCGCTGCTCGCAGGCTTTCGCGTCGTGCCTTACCTGGCCCTGACACGTTTCGGAAAGTGGGACGAGATGCTGCGAGAACCGGCGCCGCCCGCGACCAGCGCCTATTTGCGTGGGCAGTGGCACTACGCGCGCGGCACGGCGTTTCTTGGCAAGGGACAAACAAGCGCGGCCGAAGACGAGTTTGAGAAGTTGAACGAGACTATGGCGGACAAGTCTCTCGATTCGCCGCTGTTTTCGCCGAATACCGGCCGCAACATTCTGTCCATCGCGCAAGAAGTTTTGGGCGGCGAGATTGCCGCGTCGAAAAAGAATTATGACGCCGCGATTGCGCACCTTGAACGCGCGGTGCGGTTGGAAGACGCGCTGGTTTACACAGAGCCTGCGGAGTTTCACTATCCGCCGCGGCACGCGCTCGGCGCCGTGCTTCTGGAAGCCGGTCGTCCCGCTGAAGCAGAAACTGTTTACTGGGAAGACCTGCGCCGCAACCGTGAAAACGGGTGGGCGTTGTTCGGCCTGATGCAGGCATTGAAAGCCCAGAACAAAACGGACGAAGCGGCTCTGGTCGAAGCTCGCTTCAAGAAAGCCTGGGCGCGTGCGGATGTGACGTTGAATTCCTCGCGGTTTGGGAGGTAACAGCCTGTTACTTTCTCAGCGCGAAGCCCTGACATGGCGATCGAGGCGCGCCTGCGCGCTGCTTTCCAAACTCTTATTCGTGTGCTTTCGTGGAGCTTAGTGTGTTTCGTGGATCGTATGGCTACGAGTCGTAAGCACGATCCACGAAATACACGAAATCTCACCAACCAACACGAACCAAGCTGACCTTAAACGTTAACTGCTGCGGCGTCCAGTAATTCAATCTCGTCACTGGACCCCAGATACTCCCAACGCAATAACGCAATCGGCACGTTGCCGTTCTTCCAGAGATAATCATGAAACGCGCGCAGGTTGAATTGCTCTTTCTGATGCAGCCGCGCGTCGGCGAGCAACTTGACGATTTGGAGTTTGCCGATCTGATAGGTGATCGCCTGGCCGGGTGAAGAGGCGAAGAAGACGGCCTCTTGTCGGGCGGTGGCGCGATCGACGGGGACAATCTTTTCCAGATAATCCGCGGCTTGATCGATGGTGAACTGTCCCGTCGCGAGCTTCACATCCACTTCCACGCGCAGGGCTCGCAGGCGCATGCAGTTGTACATGATCTCGCGCACCTTTGGCTTATCGTCGAAGAAACCAAACTGGAGCATCAACTCTTCGGCATAGAAGCCGATGCCTTCGTTAGCTCCTGAATCGTAGTAGCGGCGCCGAATCCTGTTTTCATGCGCCCAGGAAAGCGTCATTTGAAAGTAATGGCCGGGGACGCCCTCGTGCACGATGAGCGGTCGCGGGTCTTTGGCAATGGAGAGCGAGAAGTAATCGAGATCCGGGGATGGCTGCTTGATGTAGCTCACGCCATCCTCATCGAGACGGGTGTCGGAAGTCAGATCGTCGGTGACTCCCATAAACGACAGCGGCTCGACATAAGCCGGCAAAGGCAGGTTTCGGTAGTGCTTCATCCAGCCGGGCACTGTGAGGATATTTTTCGCTTCGAGAAAACGGCGCGCCGCTCCTTCCCAAAATTCTTCCTGCGCCATCTGGGTCGCTTGATCGGGAAACAAGTCGAGTTCCGGCAAGCCCTGGTTGCGAATTTGTTCGCAGGTTTCAAACGCGACCGAGCGTTCCCATTCGTGCGCGCCCATCACCAGTAGTTGCTCCGGCGTGAACGGCATCAGCGCGACATGCTTGAGGAAGTAGATGTAAGCCTCGCGGCCGACGGCGGTCTCTTCCGTCATTCCCTCAAGTTCGCCATTCAACGAGGCGTGATACGATTCGAGCGCAGTAATTGCGTCCGTGATCGACTGGTTAAATTCCGGTGGACTTATGCCGGTCAGCAAAGGGCCAAGTTCGGTGCCAACCTTCGTGAGTCGCGACTTAACGGCAACCAACTTCTCGAGCGCGGCGAGCGCAAAAGGTCTGATTGCGTGGCCGAGGAGATTCTCTTTTGCATGCTGAACTGTCTCGCTGAAACTTTGGAGGGCCCGGATGATGGCGCGGCTGCGTACTTCAGTGAACGGCGGCGGCCGCAGCAAAGAAAGAAAGAGCAGGCCCAGAGTCTGATCGACGTAGAACCCGGGATTGCGTTCGTGAATGCGGATAACATTCAACTCAAAATGCGCCCGCGCCAACGCCGATCCGATTAAGCGATAGTCGACCTGCTGATCCACGGGCCATGACTTGGGGTCGAACTCCAGGTGTCGCCTGACTAAATCGGTGAGTTCCTGTTGCCGCCGGTCGATTGCTGGTTGCGACCAGTCGGGAACCCAGTCGCGCGGTCTCTCTATGCGCGGGATGTCATCGCTGGAAACCGGTTGATTGCCGGCGCGCCACGTCCAGAAGTCTCCTGCTAATTCCTGAAAGGTGGAATAGGTCGTGTTTGTTGAAGGTGCGGTGGTAGTCATTTTCAATGTCCCTACGCTTACCAATTGTTAATCCCCAGATTACACAGATTACGCCGATAAGGCGAAAACCAATCTGTGCAATCTGCGCAATCTGTGGATGTTCTTTATGGCCCCGCGGCTTGGCCGCTCTTTTAACCAGTGGGTCGCAGGTTCGACGATTCAATTCATACATCCAAACAGTTAGAGCCCGGGGCAAGGAAACTCAATTGA
>JBDUCF010000048.1:0-12671 GCA_040003545.1 Pyrinomonadaceae bacterium
GCACATCATTCGATCGCTGTTCGAGTTCTTTGCGAGTGGCGACGTAGTGTTGCAGGCTGGGCCGCGTGACGAAGAGCGAGCCCTTCTGCGTCAGCGTCAATAAGTCGAAGGGTGGGACCGCTCCGCTCGCGCCGCCGAATAGCACCAGGCAGCCGCGCGGACGAAGAACATTCAGATCCTTCTCGAATGTATCCTTCCCTACCCCGTCATAAACTACATCGACGCCTTTGCCTCCGGTCAGCCGCTTTGTTTCTTCTTCAAAGTCCTGCTCGGTATAGTTGATCATGTGATCGGCGCCGGCGTCGCGCGCCAGTTGCGCCTTCTCTTGAGAACCCGCCGTGCCGATTACACGCGCGCCCAGTAACTTGCACATCTGGACCAGGAGCAAACCTACTCCGCCGGCGGCGGCATGGACCAGGGCAGTCTCGCCCTCCTTGATCGGATAGGTGCTGTGGCTGAGATAGTGCGCGGTCATTCCTTGCAGCATGGCGGCGGCAGCTTGATTGAAATCGAGTTGGCCGGGAATTTTCACCAGACGATCCGCCGGGACACAAGCGTACTCCGCATAACTTCCCACGGTGCCGGTGAAGGCCACGCGGTTTCCCACCTTTACATTAATCACGTTGGCGCCGGCGGCAGTGACGATACCCGCGGCTTCCTGCCCGTTGATGAACGGGAGCGGCGCGGGATAGCGGCCTTCGCGAAAATAGACGTCGATGAAGTTGACGCCCGCAACTTTGATCTGCACCAGGGCTTCGTTTGGTTTGGGGTTAGGGATGGGAAGGTCGATCAGCTGGAGAACTTCGGGACCGCCGACCTGGGAAACTTGAATGGCTTTCATGAGTAAATGGTTAATCGTTAATGGAAAGCGACTTCGGGTCGCTTCGTGTGATTTCGTGTCACTTCGTGTTAGTTCGTGGACCGCTGTTTTTTGGCTTGACGCGCCTGCAAGACAAACAACGATCCACGAAATCACACCCGGTCACAAAACGGTTCAAGTGACGGGGCTGGTTGCGTAACCTGACCCACTATTTCACGCATTGGCAACTTTGACGATCTGCTTGCCGAGGTTATCGCCGGTGAACAAACCGATGAAAGCTTTCGGCGTGTTTTCAAACCCCTCGACGATCGATTCGGCGTATTTCAGTTTCCCTTCACCCAGCCACTTCGCCAGTTGCGTTACACCTTCGGAAAATCTCGGAGCGCAGGCCGTAATCATGAACCCGCGCATCACGGCACTGTTGATTAGGATGTAAGGCTGCGGACGAGGGCCAAGGTCAGGCTTTTCCACATTGTAGAATGATATCTGCCCGCAGATGATGATGCGCGCGCCGTGATTGAGCAAAGGCATCACCGCGTCCGACACTTCGCCGCCAACATTGTCGAAATATACGTCTATGCCTTTTGGGCAGGCGGCCTTCAAGGCCTGGAACATATCCCCGGCAGTTTTGTAGTTGATGGCCGCGTCTACCCCAAGTTCTTCCTGGAGATATTTATTCTTTTCGTCACTGCCGGCAGTGCCGACGACGCGACATCCTTTGATCTTCGCGATCTGACATACGGTCATGCCCACTGCGCCGGCTGCGCCAGAGACA
This sequence comes from Pyrinomonadaceae bacterium, assembly GCA_040003545.1. Classification (GTDB taxonomy): domain Bacteria; phylum Acidobacteriota; class Blastocatellia; order Pyrinomonadales; family Pyrinomonadaceae; genus DASXRU01. The sequence continues at coordinate 1,596 of JBDUCF010000048.1, forward strand.
ACGACTGTTTCGCCCGCCTTTGGTTGACCAATATCAAGTAGAGCAAAGTACGCAGTAAGACCGGGCATGCCCAGGACGCCGAGGGCTGTCGTAACCGGAGCGCCTGGCGGCACCTTCATCAAACCCTCCGCTTTCGCGACATTGTAGAGCCGCCAGCCCAGCATCCCCGTCACAATGTCTCCCGGTTGAAACTTCAGTGAGCGGGATTCAACTACCTGGGCGACTGCCGCATTGCTAATCACATCGCCCACCTGGAAAGGCGCGATATAGGAGCGGCCTTCGCGCATGCGGCCGCGCAGGTATGGATCGACTGACATGTAAAGTGTACGAACCAACACTTCTCCGTCATTTGGTTTCGGTGCTTCCGTCTCGACGATCTGAAAGTTGTCCACGGTAGGCATACCAGTCGGTCGACTGGCGAGTCGGATTTCTTTGTTTTGCATGAAGCAATGATACAGCAAAACCCGATTGCGGAGTGCGGATTTCGAATTGCAGCCCTGAATGGAACTAATCTCATTAACACGCCTCAGCCAGCTGGGACAAGCGACCGAGGTTGATCTCTTAACTCTTATTGGTAAACCGTTAAAACGGTTTCTGGATCAAGAGCTTGGCTGTGATCACCTGGCTGAAGCCAGGTGTTAATGAGATTAGTGGAAGCTAACCCGGTCTTGATGAGATTAGTGGAAAGTAGCCCAGGCCTTAATCAGAAATGTGGAAACTAACCCACTAACTGCTATCACGGGCGGTACTGACACCAGTCCTGGCGCGGTATCGAACGGAAAGCTTCCACTACGTTCGGATCAAGATGGCTTCCTGCCGCTCGGGTTAGTTCTGTGGCGGCCTCTTCGTAGGAGCAACCAGCGCGGTACACACGATCGCTGGTCATGGCATCGAAAGCATCCGCCACCGCGAATATGCGGGCGTTGCGATCGATCTCCTTTCCCGACAGGCCCCACGGGTACCCGGTGCCGTCCCACTTTTCATGATGCTGGACCACCACTCGCGACGCGCCTTCGAGAAACTCTATCCCTGACAACATCTGTTGCCCGTAAAGTGGATGGTTGCGCATGCGCAGCCACTCTGCCTCAGTTAGTTTGCCGGGTTTATGCAAAATTGCATCCGGCACACGGAGCTTGCCGATGTCGTGCAGCAACGCGCCGATAGCGAGCGATTCCATATGTTCGCGATCGAGAAGTAACTGACGAGCCAATCGCAAACTGAAGCTGACAACCCGCCTGGAATGTTCATAGGTTTCAGCATCGTGATCCTGGAGCGCTGTGACCAGTGCCTGAAGCATCCGCCGCGGCGAGCCCTCGGCTACTCGTGGAACAAACCTGGAAGTGGACCGCTTGGTAGCTTGAGTCAACATCATTCCCTCCTCACTCGGCATATACCATCAGGGAACGTACCCAGCACACGAGAGTTTGTTCCCTACTCGGGAGGAAAGGGGTAGCAGAGCACGGGTTCCATGGGTTCGGGGGAATGCAATGAGAATGCGAGCCAAAACCAACATAGGCCTTCTAATTGCAACAAAGGCATCGCACCGAGTTGGCCCCTGGACCAACGATATTGAGGAGGAAGCACGCTGATTAGGGACGAGGGATGACGACGAGCGTGGGGTTCGAAACCTGCGGCTGCGGTCCTTGCGACGCGCGGGCTGCACCCCGGTAGGTTCTACTTCCCGCTGGTCGAAGTTTTTTCGGAGATAATCCAGTGGCGTGGATCGAGCTCGACTTTCGCCGGCCGAGCCGGCAGTCTGATCTGGAACTCAGCCTTGGGACCCAACGCGTGAACCGTTCCGTGCGCTTCCTGTTTGCCCCCAAAAGAAATCGTTACTGGCAGGATCATGAACCAATCGTTCGGCACATTTTCCTGTGTCACTGTTCCGGTCAGCATCGCTTTACCGTCCGGCAGGTCTTGCACGTGGTAATCCATCTTGTAGGACGGCGTTTCGGAATGATAGACCCATTCCTTAAAAAACCAATCCAGATTATTGAGCCGATACAATCGCCCAATCGGTGACATGGCAAAGTGCTCATTGGCCACGCGACGAAAGTTGTCAGTCGAGGCAAACTGATCGCGATAGCGGTTGACGAAGTCAGTCATCATGTCAAAGAACGGCTTGTCGTCTCCGGTTGATGGGTCGCTGAGCAGAAAGTGGAGCATATGCAAGACGAGCGCTCCCTTGTTGTAAATCAGAGTTTGATAAGCGCCCTGCGTCTTGCTCGTGTCCAGGCGATGACCAAGAATAATCGGACCGACATCTACCAGCCGTCCCTTGCCGAAGCCGATTTTGGTTAAGGGCGGTTCCTTCAAGGACGACCGGGCCCGGCCCAGCAACTCGTCGCGCGCACCGGCACCTGATCTGACTCCGGTATAAAGAATGCCGGAATACTCGGCGAACCCTTCGCTCAACCACTGGTCCCGATAAGAACGCCAGGTAATGAGGTCGCCCCACCATTGATGGGCGGTTTCGTGAGCTATGAAAACGTAGGTGAACTTGCTGGCGCTATCAGTCGCCGGAATCATCAGCAGCGTGGGAAAGCCCTGTCCGAATCCGAACGGATGAAAGGCGGCGCCAAAGGTCGGGTATGGATACTTGCCAAACAGCAGACTGAAATAACGCAACGAATTGCTCAGCTCTGCCAGTATGAAATCTTCCTTGATGGCTTTTTCTGATCCGGGAAGTGAGTTGAACTCCAGCGGAATCGGGTCCCAACCCTTCTCCCACTTCACGGTGTCCTTATGGCGTTCGAAAATGCCAAGCGCGAACGTTGCCAGCGCGATTGGCTGCGTCATGCGGTATTTCGTGACCGTGGCGCTCTTATCTTCAGGGTCAGGTGCTTCGCTAATTCGTTCGCCGACGCTGGCGATAAGTAAACGTTTGGGATGGCGAAACGTTAAATCAAAGGTGGCGCGATCGAGATAGCCATGACGCGGAAACCAGGTGCTGTTCGAGCGCGGGTAAAAGCAGTTGTCCACTGACTGAGCGTCATACATGAAGTCGCCTTCCAGCGTTACCTCAAACTCGAGCTTTTGACCCGCGGCGACCGGTCCGGGTAAGAAGACGGTAAAGCCACCCTCCCAGTCTTCCTGGGCCCAGCTAAGGTCGACCCCACCGAGTCGAACCTGTTTCACGCGCAACTGCTTCTTGAGTCTTTGACTTTCCGCTTCACCGAGCGATTCGCCGATGGCGAAAGGCACTGCGCGTATATTCGGATAACGAGCCTGCGCATCGATCCGTCCCGACAAACGCAAATACTTCTTGTGCTCGCGTAAGTCGAGGTTCATGTCGTAGTGGGCGATGTCGATGAGATCATTAACATCCGAATAGGTAACCGTGCCTCGCTGGTAGTCTTCAGCTCCGTAGAAGGCCATCCAAATTTCATTGTTGTATTCGGAGGAATCGTAAGCGAAAATCAGCCCCTTTTCTCCGCCGTTAAGACCGAAATTTGCCACCGGGATGCGATCCTGATAGTCGAGCAAGGCGCTAAAACGATTGCGCCGGCCGCCGTCGAAATTGGCGAAGAAGAAGCCGGGCTTCTCGTCGTTGAGGATTGATGAGGCAACTCTGGCTGACAGGTTTGCTCCCGTCTGTTTCAGAATTTTTTCCTCAACTTCGGAGGCGAGCTTTTGGGCCTGCTCGTTTGTGGGTGCATCGTGACGATTCTTGCCAATCAACTCGAACGTGTCGTCCGAAAACCTGAGAACGGCTGTCTTGAAATCTGACTCAACGAGCTCCGCTCCCAGCAGACGCTTTACATTATCTTTCTCGAACTCGCCCGGCGGCACCGCGGCCACGAACCTGCCGGATCCAAAGAAAACAGCTCCAGTGACGTGCCCTTGCACCGGCCCGGTAAAGTAGAAGGTGCCATCGAAGGTCATATCCAGGCGGTCTCGCTTCAAGGAAAGACCTGCTACCTCAGCTGAGCCTCCGGTTAGTGAGAAAGCCTTTATCTGATCATAGAGTGCCTTGCTTTGAGTGGAAATATTCTCCTGAGCACGAACAGTTGAGGACAGACAAAGACTGATGCCCAGGAGCAGAAAGACGTTCACTTTTCTGGCGAGCCGAAGAGGCGGGTATTTCATGCAGAACTCCATTCGGGATGTGGGAGTTGCCTTGAGCGCGGTAAGGTTATAACGGGCAGTTTGAACTAGTCAACGCCGTGATTGGTGAATTGAAATTGGAACCGTAATCAGGTCCGCGGACTGCGAACCAGAGAGTATGGAGTGCTAATTGAGGGGTAATGAGTGGGCGCGGAAAACGGTTGGTCGAGTGCCGTTCAGTCCTTTTCATCGAGCCGCTGTTTGATCAGGAGCTCGGCGAGATCTGGGACAACGTCCCAGGCGATCTCGCGCACTACTTTGTCGGATATTTGTTCGACGACCCGGCGCGCGATGGCCTCAATGTCTTCGGGAGACAAACGATTCATGCCGCTATCCTCCTCAACATTCCGGCGTCGTTCGTAAAGCGTTCCGCCCGAGTCGCTGGCAGATTCACCGTGCCTATGCTCGCCGTAAGAAGCCTGCTGCTGATCGCGCTGGAACGCTGACTCGTCTTCGTCGGTAACACGCTCAAAGGTGGCCGTACGCGGCACGATTTGCCAGTCCGAATCCGGCAGCTGGTTCCCACTGAGTGACTCATTATCGGTTGTCGCATGCTGCTGGGGCAGGCGAGGAGGATTGCCGGACCACTCCGGTGCGAACTCAGCCTCGTAGGAACGATCGTCCAGGGAAAGGCCCTCACGTGCAGAACCTGAGCTGAAGCTGTCTGCCGACAATGTCTGCGGTTGCGGTTCAAAGCCGGGAAAAGTTGCCGGAGCTTCTGCTTCAATCTCCAGGATGTCGTCAACTGAAAATGCAGCGGGTTGAGAATCGAAATCGCCCAAATCCAACAGCACATCATCGCGGTCGTCCGCGCCCGCCGCTGCTCGCGTTCGTTTACTGGTATCGTCCATTTGTTCTACTCGAAAAGGCTGCGCAGTTTCTCGTTCCCGCGTCGCCGGCTCTGAGTTGCTTGCCAGAACCTCGGCCCATGAAGCTGTCTCCTTATCGAAGTCCGGGTTGCCCGGGGCGAAGCTTTCCGCACCCGTTTCCGCTTGAGATTCGTTTGCGCCTGCCGCGTGATCACTGCCATGGCCCAGACTGTCAGCTTGTTCTGTTTGGTGCTCATCCAACGGGAGAGTGTCTGCAGTCAGCTCAATTTCCGCAGTGCTCATCAACTCGTCCGGACTTTGTTCTTTGGAAGACGCCTCTTCGCTCCGCTCAAGACCAAGGGCCGAAAGTCTTCGCGTAGGAGCTTCGCCTCCGGCAGGCCTTCCGCCGAGGAGTGTGCCAACCCGGTTCACCAGTTGTCGAATTGATTGGAAAGGCTTCGTCAAGACATCGTCCGCGCCTACCCGGCGCGCCTCCGCTTCATCGAAGGGCTCGAAAGAACCGACCAGAAGCATAACAGGAATGTGGTGAAATCGCTCATTGTGTTTAATGGCGGCGCAAACTTCATAGCCACTGCGTCCGGGCATAAACACGTCCGCGAGCACCACATCAAAAGCGGCCTGATCGCCATCACTGACAGTCGTGACCTCCATTCCTTCCTCTGAAAAAGTAAGGTCAACGACCTTTTGAATGGTAAGTGAGTCGTCTGCAACTAAGAGCCTGCGTCCCACGATCACGGTTCCCTCATTTGAAAAGGCAAGTCGGCCCGCGTTGGGCCCGATGGAAACCTAACACCGGCCGTAATAGCAGTCAAGATGTTAGAAATTGGGTAAAGGGTAAATGTCTGTTGCCGAGCGAATGCGTCTATTCTGCTTTTCGGTTGGGGATCGGTTCAAGGGTGCGCGTGGTGTGCTCGGTTACGCTCATCGTCGACGCAGGCAGTCCATGCGCCTGGCCCACCTCAAGTTCCCGCAGAACCGGGGTGCCCTTGAGGTGACTTAGTTCTGCGGCTCCTTTTGCCGGAGTCTTCGAGCGCAACAACAACCAGATGAATAGAATCTCCGTGGCCAGTACGATAAGAAGACTGAGCACGGAAAACCCCATGATCACCCCCGCGAATTCGGGTGTCTCCTTCAACCGCCCCAGCAAGGATATGACCGCGCCAAGACCAACGATTGTTATGGCGACGATGGCCCATATCAGAGAACCTGCCGACAACTCCGAGAGCTTGTTAGCGCTGCGTTCTTTTGCGCCTACCTCGGCCCCGCAACGATTGCAATAGCTCAAGCCCGCAGTCACTGTTACGCCGCACGAGGAACAATACATTTGTTTTCGCCCCTTTGATGGTATTACGACAGGGCAGGAAGTTAGGTTCGACAGAAATCCGAGCGCCGCTCCAAAGGATAACAGGCAAGAATGCCTGTCCTACTAGCCGTTGCGCTGAGCGACGACTATGTCGTCAGCTGTGTTCGGCTTCCCGTCGGCGCCTGCTGATCGCAAAGTGAAGCCGCCGCGGTTGCCTTCGTATTGGTAAGGTTGGTGCCAGGGATCGACACGAATTACCGTGGTCAGGTACGTAGGGCTGAGATGGTCGATGAGTGCGCTCATGCTATCGGAAACTACATAGAAGCCACGTTCGCGCTGAAAAGCTTTAAGAGCCGTGGCCACAGTTTCCATTTCGGAACGCGCGCGCGCTGCCTTTTCATTATTGAGCGCCCGCACCAGCGTGTCCATGTCTTCCCACTTCCTGTCGCCGGTGCGAATTTCGGCAACGCGCCATTTCCCGCCCTCCCCCTTCGTCAGGCGAAAGGCCGTTTCCACTTGCGCGACGACCACTGCGGAATTGCCCATCGGTGAAATCTCTTTGATTCGAACCGCATCGGACGGCAGCTCTATGCCGGCCATGCGCGCGATTACCTTACGCGCTTCTTTGGGCGTCAAGTCACCGGCGGCAGTGGCGGGCCGTTCAGCCAAAAATGCAACTATCGCCAGCGCGAACAGGCTGGCCCCTGAAACAATCAAAGCGAATTGTCGTCGAGTCATGATCGAACTCCTGGAAGGTTAAGCAAAGTGACAATGGACCGCAAAATACCGAGAAGGAGGTGTTCCGGTTTCAGTCTGAAATTCTCATTAGCACCGCACTTCAGTGCGGTGGCCTGGCGATTATGAACCGACAGCAACCGTTCCAACGGTTTGGAAATCAATAGACTGGCTGTAGTCCCCTGGCTTAAGCCAGGGGTTAATGAGATTGGCTTCAGGCAAACTGAACCACTTCGAATCGTTTGCATCGCCATTTGGGTTTTATTGTTGGGCTGCGCTTTTGCCAATCAACATACGCAGCATTATTTGCAATTGAGCGGTAGTGAATGGTTTCGGCAGGAACACGACAGCTCCCGCGGCAAAGCTGTCGGAAGAAAGTTTTGGATCCTGCTCGGCCGTCATCATCATCACCGGAATCTTCATCAGCCGCTTTTCAGTCTTCATGAAGCGAACCAGCTCGGGTCCGGAGATGTGCGGCATGACCACATCGAATACGGCCGCGGTGAAGCTCTGGTCTTCCTGCAAAATCTTGTACGCCTCACGACCGTCTCGAGCGGTAACGACGGTATATCCTTCCTTCTCCAGGATCGTCGTAACCAGCCGCAGTATCGCCGGGTCATCGTCAGCGACGATAACGCGGCGGGCATCTTTTTTTTCAATTTTCCGGGGATCATTCATATTCTTGTCGACTAGACCTCCACGGCTCGACTGCTCTCGCCGGCGCGCGCGGAAAGCTCCGCCGCCAGGTTGATCGCCGCCACCATACTGGAATGTTCTGCCAAACCTTTGCCTGCGATATCGAAAGCGGTTCCGTGATCCACCGAAGTGCGAATAAACGGCAGCCCGAGCGTCACGTTAACTGCTTCGCCGAATGAAAGACACTTTACCGGAATCATTGCCTGATCATGATAGCAGGCTATGACCGCATCGAACTCTCCGCGGGAAGCCCGCAGGAAAACGGTGTCAGCCGGAAACGGTCCCTGCACATTGATGTCGTCAGCGACGCGGCAGGCCTCAATAGCCGGAAGGATCTCCGACGCTTCTTCGACTCCAAACAAACCACCCTCAGCTCCGTGCGGGTTCAGGGCCGCAACTGCCAGGCGCGGTCGTTCGATTCCCCAGCGCCTCAGTTCATGATGGGCGAGCCTGATTCTCTTTTCCACCCGCTCGCGCTGCACCATCCTGATGGCCTCGGCGAGCGGCACGTGAGTGGATAGCAAAACTACGCGCAGATTTGCCGCCACGAAACCCATGGCGTAATCCTCGGCACCCGTCAGGTGCGCGAGGAATTCAGTGTGGCCCGGAAAACTGTAACCGCCCAGGAACAGCGCTCTCTTGTTAATGGGCGCGGTGGCTATTGCGTCGATACGTCCGGCGGCGCACAGCTCTACGGCTGCCTCGATGTAACCTGCTGCCGCCTTACCCGCCGCCCCTGACTCTATGCCCGGCTCGATGTAACCGCCGATGTTGTCCAGATGAAAAATAACCGGCGAGTCGAGAAGGTCCGGCAGCGGCTCACCCTTACGCACGATGTCGTAGCCGCTCTGAAGATCAAGAGTTCGTGCAGTATGAGCCAGGAGCTGTGCATCCCCGATGATTATCGGCACGCACACCTGGCGGACATCGTCTTCGGCAACGGCTTTTAGAACGACCTCGGGACCAATTCCCGCCGGGTCACCCATTGTAATTCCGATACGCGGCAGGGACCGCCGCGACCGGTTACCGTGGGTTGGGCTATGCGGCAAATCTGCCATGGCTTAACACGGATGATGCTGGGCCGGTGTGATGGCAATGAAGCCTCCGGCGCCTGATTTCATTCGTGCCTAAGGGTCCCGCGAGCGCGCCTATTGCTCTACGCGCTCCTCAGCCTTGTACATGTATTTGACGTTGTGTTTGAGGACGAGAAGATTTGGCGCCGACTTGCGATTCACTTTAAGAGCGGCGCGATCGTACCATTCGATAGTGCCTTCGATCTCCTCACCATCCTGCAGCACAATTATCATCGGCGTGTGCGCGTCGATCTGTTTCTTGTAATAGAAGATCTCGGCGTTGGTTTCCATCGGAGGAGGAACGCGTTTGCGCACCTGAACGGACGATGATGACGATGACGCCTGCGGCGCGGGCCGTGGCGGGGCATGTGATCCATCGCTGCCACCACGAGGAGGACTGCCATTGTGACGCGGCCTCTGAGGAGGCATCTCTCGTCCCTTAGCCTTTATGTCGGCCAACGTTGTTCGTATAAGTTTGCGATTCACTGTGTATTTCTACCTCCATCGGTTAAGTCGGAACGCACGCCCTTCCCTGTCAGGCACATTCCGGCACCTCTGAGCATGATGGGGATTCTTTACTTACTCTCGCAGGCGAAAGTCTTCGAGGAGAGAAGTGAAAACTTAATCCGTAATTAAATATCAGGGATTGTGCGACATGCTACACGAGGGAATCTAAAAAAGCAAAGGAAACGGAAAGCCAGAGGTCAGAATCAGAGGTCAGAGGTCAGAGGTCAAAGGTCAAAGGTCAAAGGTCAAAGTTAGAAAGTAAGAAGTCGGTTGTTAGTAATTCGGTTAATAGAGGCAAGTCGTAACAACTAATAACTAAACAACTAACTCTGACCTCTGACCTCTGACTTCTGACCTCTGACTTCTGACTTCTGACCTCTGACTTCTGACTTCTGACTTCTGACTTCTGACCTCTGACTTCTGACCTCTGACCTCTGACCTCTGACCTCTGACCTCTGACCTCTGACCTCTGACTTCTGACTTCTGACCTCTGACCTCTAGTCTGCTTTCTTGCGAATGAAAGTCGGCACGTCCAGATCGTCCGCACGCGAGGTGTTCACGCCAGTTCGCGTCAGGTCGTCGCCGGGACGCTGAGTGTACCGGGGAGGAGCCGCCGTCTGAGGCACACTCGCCGGCGATGAGGTCATGGCGATTGTATCTCTCGCAAATCCGGTGGCGATGACCGTGATCTTCATTTCGTCGCCCATCGTTTCGTCGATTACGGCGCCAAAAATAATATTCGCGTCTTCGTCCGCCGCTTCACGGATTATGGACGAGGCTTCGTTGACTTCGTAAAGAGTGAGGTCTGGCCCGCCGGTGATGTTTATCAGCACGCCGCGAGCTCCCTGAATCGTAGCCTCCTCCAGCAAAGGTGAAGAGATCGCCTGCTGCGTCGCTTCGATAGCTCGATTTGGTCCGCTGGCGCGCCCCGCTCCCATCAGCGCCATGCCCATGCCCGCCATGATCGTTTTCACATCGGCAAAATCAAGATTGATCAGACCGGGAACAGTGATCAAATCGCTGATTCCCTGTACCGCCTGGCGCAGCACATCATCGGCAACCCGGAATGCATCGCCCAGCGGCGCGTTCTTATCCACGGTGTGAAGGAGGCGCTCGTTAGGAATAGTGATTACGGTGTCGACACACTCGTGCAACTCTCGCAGGCCCTCTTCCGCCTGCAGCATCCGGCGGCGCCCTTCGAAGTGAAACGGCTTGGTCACCACGGCCACAGTCAAGGCGTTGAGCTCAGTCGCCAACGACGCGATGATCGGCGCTCCACCCGTGCCTGTGCCGCCTCCCAGCCCTGTCGTGACGAAGACCATGTCGGCGCCTTCCAGAACTTCGATGATCTTGTCCGTGTCTTCCAGCGCGGCTTCGCGACCGACCCCCGGATCTGCTCCGGCGCCAAGTCCCTTGGTCAGGCGGCCACCAAGTTGAATCTTGATCGGCGCTCTCGATCGCTTCAATGCCTGCAAGTCGGTGTTCGCCACCAGGAACTCGATCCCCTCGATTCCCGACTCGATCATCCGGTTGACGGCATTGCCGCCGCCCCCGCCGATGCCGATTACTTTTATGCGTGCTCCGGTAATCGGCGGCTCGTCGTCGATGAAGATATTGATGCCTTTGGCCGGCTCGCGGACTTCAGGTGTCATGGTTACTTCCTCTCTCCCAAAGCGGGAAGGCTTCCAAGGCCGTTTTCGTTTATATTGGGCTGGTTCCGTCATAGGCATCTATATCTTGCGGACTACATATTGTGCCGATCGGCGCGCCAGCATACAACAACTTGTCAAAAAATACTACTGAAACGATTGCGAAATCTTGAAAC
>JBDUCF010000326.1:0-3718 GCA_040003545.1 Pyrinomonadaceae bacterium
GGCGTACGCCGTGGAAGGCGCTCGGGCGGAAGGGGCGGACGCGATCGGCTGGGACGATGGTCTGGTCGGCGGAGAGGAGCCAGGTGCGGCCCTCGGCGGCGAAGGACCTCGTGAAGGAGAGCATGGAGCCGAGCGGGATGGTTTGCCGCGCGAGCGTATTTACGACCTCTGTCTCTGGATGCTGTTGGCTTCCCTTGTGGGCTCGAAAATTCTCATGTTCTTTACCGAGCCGGAGTATCGAGAGCATCCGGCGCAACTTTTCTCTCTGGATTTTCTACGCTCCGGTGGAGTGTTCTACGGCGGTCTGATTGGCGCCGTGACCACGGCCTACATTCTCATTCGCCGCTACGGCTTGCCCTGGTGGAAAACGGCCGACGCGTGCGCGCCCGGAATCGCTCTGGGGAACGTGCTGGGACGTCAGGGATGTTTCTCAGCCGGCTGTTGCTGGGGTAAGCCGACAACTTTGCCATGGGGCGTGCGCTTCACCGAACTCGGACATGAGATCACCGGCGTACCCATCGACGCCAAACTTCATCCCACTCAGCTCTATGAATCCTTCTCGATGCTGATCGTGTTCTTCTTTCTCCTGTGGCTGCACCGGCGAAAGAACTTCAGCGGTCAGGTAATTCTCGCGTATGCCGTAATCTACGCGACGGTCCGCTTCCTGATCGAGTTTGTGCGAGACGATCCGCGCGGCGACATCCTGGGCCTGACCACCCTCACCGGTCTCTCTACATCGCAAATAATCGGTTTGATCGTAGGCGTGGGCGCGCTTGTGACTCTGATCATTCGCTGGCGCCGGGCAAATGGATCAAAAGACCAGGAAACAGCGGCGGCGCCTAACCCCGCTCGTGTCTAAGCCCGCCAATGTCAATCAGCGATAATTCCAGTAGCGAACCTGCCCTCGCAGATGATTCCGGCCCGCTCGTATTTAAAGTGGGCGAGGACGAAGCAGGCCAGCGTCTCGATGTTTACCTTGCCGCGCACATAGACGGATGGAGTCGCGCGCGATTGCAACGATCGATCGCAGATGGCGAGGTGTTAGTCGACGGCCGGGCCGAGAAATCCTCATACAAGCTACGCGCAGCTGAAGAAATCGAAGCCGAACTCGTCACCGGTCCAGCAAGAACTTTCGCTCCTGAGAACATTCCGCTTGAAGCGCTTTACGAAGACGATGAACTCATCGTCGTCAACAAGCCGGCAGGAATGGTCGTGCATCCCGCCGGTGGGATCCAATCGGGGACACTGGCCAACGCACTCGCGTTTCACTTTCAAAATCTCTCCAGCAGAAGCGGCATAACTCGTCCCGGCATTGTTCACCGGTTGGACAAGGACACTTCGGGACTTCTGGTAGTTGCCAAAACTGAAGCAGCTCATGAGCACCTGGCTGACCAGTTTAGGGACCGCCAGGTTTTCAAGTCTTACATGGCGCTGGTTCATGGAGCGGTTGCTCGCGACTCTGGCGCGATAGACGAGCCAATCGCTCGCGACCCGCGCCAGCGAACTCGCATGGCAGTTGTGCGCGGCGGGCGTCCGGCCACTTCGCTGTTCAAGGTGCGCCGGCGATACGAACGGTTTACGCTGCTTGACGTCGTTATAAAGACCGGCAGGACCCATCAAATCCGTGTACATCTGGCGTGGATGAATCATCCGGTAGTTGGCGATGCGGTTTATGGCGGCGGGCGCGACAAAACAGTAGCTGATACCAAACTGCGCTCTCGAATCTCTAAACTTGGCCGCCAGTTTCTCCACGCCGAGCAACTTGGCTTCCGCCATCCCGCCACCGGGGCAGACATGCGATTTAGCGTCGCCCCGCCTGAGGCTCTCGAGCAGCTGCTGATTGATTTGTAGGGAACCAGGATGCGTCAGTTGGTACCAGTTGCTATACTTGGAACCTTAACGATGCATCAGAGACAACGGCGTCTTGCTTGCCGCGCATCGAAGCCCCTGCTTGCGGCAATGCTAGCCCGCGCCGGTGTGCTTCAGCATAAGGCAACTATGGGAAGAGACTTTACTCGTGCAATGGCAATCGTTGTGGCAGCTCTTTGCCTGATTAGCGGAGCTGCGCCATTCCTGTTTGGGCAACAGCCCCAGCAGACAAAACCCGCGCCACCCGCCAGGACAGCTCCTCCTGCTAACGACCAGGAGACTGAAAAGATTTTCACCCGTCGCGTGCGGCTGCCGATTACTGTGACCGACAAGAAGGGACAATTCGTATCGGGCCTGAGCCGTAACGATTTTCTGATCCTGGAGGACAAAATACCGCAGTCGATCGACAGTTTTGACGACGAGCAAAGTAATAAGTTGCCGCTGTACATCGCCGTGCTGATGGACACGTCCCCCTCAACCGCCGGCAAACTCAAGTTCGAACAAGAGTCGGCAATGAATTTTATCCAGACGGTAGTCAGGCCGCGCAAAGATCGTGTTTTGTTTGCTACGTTCGATCATGAGATCAAGTTGCGTCAGGACTTCACTGACAAGCTCGACCTGCTGGACCGCGCCGTCTTCGCCATAAAAAAGACAGGTAATCAAACCGCGCTCTACGATGCCGTTTGGCAGTTTTGTGACGAGAAAATGCGTTCTGTGCAAGGCCGGCGCGCGTTGGTCGTAATAACTGATGGCGAGGACACGTACAGCCGCGCCAATATCGCTGATGCAATCGACATTGCCCAGCGTACCGAGACGACGATCTTCGCGATCTCAACTAAAGCCGGGTTTGCCGGCACGGTACCCGGCGTCGAAGCGGGCCAGGTGAAGGATCGAAAAGACAATGATCTCGTAAGACTCTGCGAAGACACCGGGGGAGCAGCTTTCTTCACCGGCGACATGCTGGCTTTGGAACGTTCCTTTACAAAGATTTCAAAGGAGTTGCGCAGTCAGTATTTGATTACCTACAAATCCACAAATGACCGCTATGACGGCACCTACCGCCGCATTGATGTCAGGCTGGCTAATGGTCATGAGAATTTGAAGCTGCGGACAAAACGCGGCTATAAGGCTGTCCTTGACGCCGTTACCGCACCGCGATGATTGGAGAAGATGTTCTTAAGAAGTAAACGTTTAGTAGGTCTAACCGCGTTCTCGCTTTTCCTGGCGATGCTCGTCGGCGGGCACCTCCAGCCATCTCGGGCGCAGGAAGATCCAGCCAGCGCCGGCCGGCCGCGCAAGAGCGGTGACGCCACCGCCGCGCCGAGCCCAACACCGCGCCCGAAAGCTGATGGTAAAGACGACGAAGTTACACTGGCTCAAGACGAGGTAGTGCGCGTCGACACCAACCTTACCAACATCTTCTTCACGGCCGCCGATAAGCAGAAACGATTCGTCACCACCCTGAAGCGTGAAGACATCCGAGTTTTGGAAGACGGTGTGCCGCAAGAGATTTTCACGTTTCAACAGAACATCGACTTGCCTTTGTCTCTGGCAATCCTCATCGACACGAGCAGATCCGAGGAGCGCACGCTGCCGGAAGAGAAAGCCGCCGCTCGTTCTTTTCTTGAAGAGGTAATGCGACCAAATAGAGATGAGGCTGCCATCCTGTCCTTTACCGGCGAAGCGACACTGGAACAGGGGTTGACGGGAAACAAAGGTCGCTTGCGCGACGCGATTGATCGAGTCGAGTTTGTACAGCCTTCCGGTATGCTGCCCGATGGCGTGGTCGTTAATGGCACCCCACCAATTTCGGGCCGCAACCAGGAACTGGCAATGGCCACGGCTATAT
>JBDUCF010000327.1:0-3712 GCA_040003545.1 Pyrinomonadaceae bacterium
GAACGGTTAGAATACCGAACGGCTAAAAAGGTGTCAAGGCGAGCACTGCCTGGGGTGTAGGGGATTGGGTGTAGGGTGTAGTGCGCCAAAACAAAAGGTGTGAGCTGTTTCCCTCAACAACCCACACCCAACACCCAACACCCTCACACCCTACTCTTGAGGCGGCGGGGTCGTCGTGCTATCGCTCCTCTTCAACTTCGGCGGCTCCTGCTTCTGCGCCGGTTTCACTTCAGTGCCGTCTGGATTCGTCGTCGAATCATCCGGTGTTGGTTGGCGTCGCTTAAGCGTCGGACGTCCCGGTGTGCCTTCGTCGGCGCTAGGAAGCGCTCCCGCCGTTGATGCTCGGGCGTTGGAAAGACGCAAAAGCTTTGCCTTGACGCGCTGAAATTCCGAAGTGCTGATGACGTATTCGTCATGCTCCGGGAAGCGCGAAGCCAGCGCCAACGCTGATGCGCGTCGCCCAGCCGGAGCAGGATGGGTGGAAAACGCTTTCGCAATAAACCCAGGCTTCTTTTTGTTCTTGGACTCCAGCTTCTCGAACATCGTCGACATTGCCGTCGGATCGTAGCCGGCCGCCCACATATACTGAACGCCAAGCTTGTCGGCTTCCTCTTCAGCGCTGCGGCTAAACTTCATGAAGATGCCCAACAAACCCAGCCCCGCAGTGTTCTGATAAATCATTCCCGGGATGCCGCCCAGAAAAATCGAGCCGCCCATCGCCAGGTATTCCAGCAGGGTGCCTTTGGTTTGATTCTCAACCGCGTGGCGTGCGGTTACGTGAGCGATTTCGTGGGCCATGACGCCCGCGACCTCAGCTTCGTTGTCCGCCGCCAACAGCAAACCTTTGTTGACGTAAAAGAATCCCCCGGGCAGCGCGAACGCGTTAACCTCATCGGAATCGATAACTTTGATTGTGAAAGGGATCCTCGCGTCCGAATGCAAAACGATGTTCTGGCCGACGCGATTGACGTATTCGGTGATCACCGGGTCGTCAATGAACTTTGCCTGGCGATCCACTTCTGCTGCCAGCTCGCGACCCATGCGCACCTCTTTTTCGGTCGAGCCGCTCATCTTGGCGATGATGCCCTTATTGATGTTGCGCTTCCCGATCATGTTCGGGTCGTCGTTTACCGAAAGTGGCTTATTCGAACTAACCGGCAGCGGTGGCGGCGCCTTGGTGTCCTTCTTCGCATCGTTCTTCGAGTCGGTCTTCGCCGTCGTGCTGGTCGCAGTTTGCTCCTGCGCGGTCGGGTTCTTATCCGTCGCAACCGGAGTCTGAGTTGTCTGCGCCAGGCCGGCAATTGAACTTAGAATGAGTGCGGAAACGAGAATAAATGCGGTAGTAATCCGGGAGATGCTGGTCATCTTGAAAAAACCTCCAGAGACTTCAAACACGTACGAGGCCGAAAAGAACCTGGGGAAAAGACTTTCCCGGCGCCACGATTGAGGGGTTCTGCGCGACAAACTCAATGACAATTAGCCTAAGCGCAGTTTAACGGAAGCTGTTTAGCTATTTCCAAATGCGCAGTCTATGATGCCCGACTCTGGCTGCATGGTTGCGCCTATATTGTCAGTAAATTGGGGAAACTCTTCGGGCTGGCCCGGTCGATTAAAGGGCTCGCTTTGGAATAAGCGGGAACGCGGCCATTATAATGCCTGCGCTCGCAAAAGCCTAAAAACGCTGGGTTGCGGCTTGCCACCGCACAGTGCGGAATGCCTATGGCCTTCCGCTGAGTTTCGCTTAAGGACTTCTTCCCGAGGCTTAGCCTCAGAAAGAGTCTTAATAGAGGTTCCTAATGATGCCTCTTTGATTGAGGCTTGCTGATGGGGAGTCTCGAGGTTGGGAAGGTGGGCATGCCCCCGCTCTTCTCCGGTTCCATTGAAGTGACTGGCGTCAGATGCCAAAACCCAAACCCACCGTCTCAATAATCGGCGCCGGCCGCCTGGGCACTGCTTTGGCGTTGGCCCTTGCGCCGAAAGGTTATCCAATTCGAGCGGTTGCCGCCCGGCGCGCCGCACATGCTCGCAAAGCAATCTCCCTGTCGGGTCTACCTTCCCAAACCCTGGCGCTCGGCGCCGATCAACTGGAACAACTCCCGCCCTGCGACCTCGTTTTGATAACGACTCCGGACGATGTTATTGCGGGTATCGCGCGCAGCTTCGCGAAGCTTCGTCGCAGTTCGCGCCAGCGCACCACCTTTCTGCACACCAGCGGCGCACTCTCTTCCGAAGTCCTGTCGCCACTCGCCAAAGCAGGTTTTCACACCGGCTCAATGCATCCATTGGTTTCCATCAGCGACCCACGCGCCGGCGCTGCCGCTTTACCCGGCGCTTTTTATTGCATCGAAGGCGATACAGTCGCCAGGCGATTCGCAAAGGCGATTGTGCGAGACCTGAACGGGACCGCGTTCACTATCAGCCCGCAAAGCAAACCTCTCTATCACGCGGCTGCGGTGATGGCCTCGCCGCACCTGGTGGCGTTGTTCGATCTTGCGGCAGAGATGTTGGTTTCCTGCGGTCTGAATAAGAAAGCAGCGCGGGCCATTCTTGTTCCCCTGGTCCAAAGCACGGTGAATAACCTGAAGGCGGCCACGCCGGAAAAAGCGCTAACCGGAACATTCGCGCGCGGCGATTTGGCAACAGTCCAGCGCCATCTGAAAGCCTTGTCTGGTAACTTTTCTGGTAAACAGCTCGCGGAAGCCGTGGAGATTTACAAACTCCTCGGCCTTCATTCTCTGCATCTCGCCATGAAGAATGGCCTCCATCCGAAACTCGCCTCTCAAATCAAGAACGCGCTGAAGAAGACGTAAGCAAACTGTTAATTTGCGGTCGTTCATTGACAGTTCTTGTTGGAGTTGCTCTCGAGTGGCATAGACTTCAGTCTGTGCCTTTCCGGCGCCACAGACTAAAAGTCTATGCCACTGCCTTAAGCAAACTTTTCGCCTTGGCTTTGTACCGTGAAGCGGTTATGTAACTTAGCCCAGGGTTGCCGCGTCGCGCGGCTACCCTGGGGCTCGAATTGTAGAAGAGGTCCCACCCCGAAGGGGTTGTGTCTCTGCTTTTCGAGATACCGACACAACCCCGTTGGGGTGGCCATTCCTATCGTTAACCGGTTACCCAGGGTAGCCGCGCGGCGCGCCAACCCTGGGCTAAGTTACATAACCGCTTCGCGGTACAAATCACGTCCGGACTTGAACAGAGGATCATTCAGTCTGTGCCTTTCCCGGCTCCAGACAAAAGTCTATGCCACTCTTCTTTTGACTATTTACGATTTACGATTCACGATTTACGAAACGCATACGATTTACGAACACATGGAAAGATCACCAAGCGACAGTTACAGCCTGACCCTCCGCGTAAAACTCTCTTCGCGCGCAGGCACACTCGGCGAAGTCACCACCGCGATCGGCAAGGCCGGCGGCGACATCGGGGCAATAGATATAGTTAGCGTCGGCCGCGATCACATCATTCGCGACATCACCGTTAACACCGTCTCGAGCGAACATGAGGACAAGATCGTCAACGCCGTCAGAGCCATTGAAGGCATCGAGGTACTGCAGACTTCCGATCGCACCTTCCTCATGCATCTTGGCGGCAAGATCGAAGTCGTTTCCAAAATGCCTTTGAAGACCCGCGCCGACCTGTCGATGGCTTACACGCCCGGCGTGGCGCGCGTCTGCGAAGCCATTCACACCGATCCGGGGAAAGTTTT
>JBDUCF010000049.1:0-12511 GCA_040003545.1 Pyrinomonadaceae bacterium
AGGCAATGCTCGACGTACACCTGACCGCGCCGTTCCGCATCATTCGCGCAGCCTCGGAATACTTGCGCGAGACGGCCAAGCGTGAAAAGGAAGCGCACGGTCGAGCGTCGGCGCGCAAGGTCGTCAACGTCAGCTCGACCACCGGGACGCGCGGCAACGCGGGGCAGACGAACTACGCGGCGGGCAAGGCCGGGATCATCGGCGTGACCAAAACGCTGGCGAAAGAGTGGGGCCAGTTCAACATTCAGGTGAACGCCGTCGCCTTCGGCTTCATCGAGACCAGACTGACGCAAGCGAAGGAATCAGGCGAGCACCTCACGCGCGAGTCGGCGGACATCGCGCTCGGCATCCCGCAGGCGAATCGCGAGATCGCCTTTAGAATGATTCCGATGGGACGCGGCGGCACTCCCGCAGAGGCGGCCGGCGCCGTGCTCTTCTTCTCGTCGCCCCTTTCAGATTACGTTTCGGGCCAGGTGCTGGAAGTGACGGGCGGATTGTAGGTGTTCTAGTTTCTGCGACATTAATGTTGTCTACTAGATGTTAGATTGCTAGTTGAATTTCACACTGGTGCAAACGTATGGATCTTAAACTTGTTTCCATGGTCGCATTTATCATTTTAGTTCTGGCAGTAATTTACTTGTTCGGAATACATAGTTTATTCGGCCACGGTCCGGTAGCAATCGCACTTCAGGTTGTTGCTCCGCTCTTAATGCTCTGGGCGCGCATCACGTTCGGGCGACGTAGCTTTAACGCCGGGGCGAACCCCACTGCCGGCGGGCTGGTGACATCCGGGCCATATCGTTACCTGCGACACCCTATTTATGTAGCCGTTTTGTTATTTACGTTGACAGGTATTTTCTCCAACTGGGCGCTGGCGAGCGCCATTGCCGGCATCATCATTATTGCAGCTGTCTTCGCCAGGATGCTTTGTGAGGAGACGCTACTGCGGGTGCGATACCCTGAGTATGCTGAGTACTCTCGGAGCGCAAAGAGGCTCCTCCCTTTCATATACTGATACCCTCTCGGTGAGATTGAAAGAATGTCAAAGACGCAATCTAACAACGCCATGCATCCGACCGCGAACAGCGTTGCTCTCATGCGCGAGTCTTGTCGCTCCCACAGTTGAATGCGCGCCGCAATCAGCAAAACAATGAGCTACGCAATCAATCGTGTCGTGGTAATCGGCTCAGGAACAATGGGCGGAGGCATCGCCGCGCAGGTGGCGAACGCCGGGATTCCCGTTTACCTGCTCGATATCGCGCCCCGGGAATTAACGCCTGAAGAAGAGAAGCGTGGACTCAAGTTAGACAATCCAAAGGTGCGCAACCGGATCGTGAACGGCTCGCTCGAACGATTGAAGAAATCGAAGCCGGCCGCGTTTTTCACGCCGGAGGCGGTGGGGCTTGTGACCGCCGGCAATCTCGAAGACAACTTCGAGTGGGTAGGTGATGCTGACTGGATCGTTGAAGTCATCGTGGAGGAACTACAACCCAAGCGCGAGCTGATGGCGCGCATCGAGCAAGCGAGAAAGCCGAACAGCATCGTCTCCAGCAATACTTCGGGGCTGCCGATTGCCGCCATCGCCGCCGCAGCTTCAGCGGATTTCAAGGCGCACTTTCTCGGCACGCATTTCTTCAACCCGCCGCGCTACATGAAGCTGCTCGAAGTGATTCCCACGCAGGAAACAAACGCCGAGGTCGTCGAGTTTATGACTGACTTCGCCGAACGGCGCCTCGGCAAAGGCGTCGTCGTCTGCAAGGACACGCCGAACTTCATCGCCAACCGCTTCGGTTCGGTGCTGGGCGCATCGACGGTCGCCTTCGTGCTGGAAAACAATTACACCATCGAAGAGGTCGATACTATCCTGAGCCCACTGATCGGTCGCCCGAAGACCGGCCTGTTCCGCCTGCAGGATTTGGTCGGCCTCGATGTGTCCAGCGCAGTCGGCGCGAACCTCTACGAATTGATTCCACACGACGAGTCGCGCGAAGCCTTGCGCGACCAGAATCTCGGTACGCTGCGCACGACGCAGATGGAGCGGCGGCGTTTGGGCGACAAGACGGGGCAGGGCTTTTACAAGAAGCCGCCGCGCGGCGTGAAGGGCGACATTCTCACGCTCGATCTCGAAACGATGGAATACCGCGCGCGTCGCGAACCCGAAATCCCATCTATAAAGGAGGCGATGAAGATCAAGCCGCTCGGTAAGCGGCTCGAATTTGTGCTGGCCCAGGATGATAAAGCGGGCGCGCTCGCGCGTCACGTCGTCTATCAAACTTTGGCCTACGCCGCTCGGCGCATCCCGGAAATCACCGACCAGATCGTTAATGTGGACAAGGCGACGCGCTGGGGCTATTCGCACGAGCTGGGACCGTTCGAGTTGTGGGACGCGATCGGCGTGCGCAAGACTGTCGCCGCGATGGAGGCGAACCGGATCGAGGTCGCAAAATGGGTCAAAGACATGCTGGCCGCGGGGAACGAAAGCTTCTACCAGTCTGACGACGGGCTGTTGAGTTACTACGATCCGGCGCGCCAAACCTACATCGCCGAAGCTCTAGACGAGCGCCGGATCGAGTTGCGCGCGTTGAAGGCTGCCGGGCGCGTGGTGCGCGAGAACAAGGGCGCGAGCCTGATTGACCTCGGCGACGGCGTGGCTTGTCTTGAGTTTCATACCAAGATGAACACGCTCGACGACGACATTAAGAACATTCTGCGCGAGGCGGTCGAGGAAATTGAAACGAATGACTGGGCCGGCATGGTTGTAGGGAACGAGGGCCCGGACTTCTCCGTGGGCGCGAACCTCGCTGGCGGTATCGGTGTGGGCGGCTTCGATGCGATTGAGCGTGGCGTGCGCGAGATGCAGGATGCTTTGATGGCCGTGCGGTTCTGTTCCAAACCGATCGTGATCGCGCCCGCGGGTCGCACACTCGGCGGAGGCTGTGAAGTCTCAATGGCCGGGACGCGTGCCGTCGCGGCGGCGGAGACATACATGGGGCTGGTCGAGGTTGGAGTGGGGCTGATACCGGGCGCGGGCGGCTGCAAAGAGTTGGTGCGCCGAGTCGTTTCGCCGGCGATGCGTTTGGCGGGCGCCGACCCTCTGCCATTCCTGCAGCAGGCGCTGCAAACGATCGCGACCGCGAAGGTCTCGACCAGCGCGGCGGAAGGTCGGTCTTTCGGTTTTTTCACCGACGCCGATCAGATCATGATGAATCGCGACTATCAGATAGCAGAAGCAAAACGTTTAGTGCTCGAACTCGCCGCAGACGGGTACAGTGCGCCCGCGCGCGGTAAGACCTGTTACGCGGCCGGGCGCAACGCGCTGGCGGCGTTGCGCGCAGGTCTCTACGTCATGCAGCAGGGCGGTTACATGAGCGAATATGACCTGCACATTAGCGGCAAGGTTGCGCACGTCTTGTGTGGTGGAAATCTTTCGGCGGGGCAGTGGGTGGATGAGCAGTATTTTCTCGACCTCGAACGCGAGGTATTCGTTTCGCTTTGTGGCGAGCCGAAGACTATCGAGCGAATCAAGCACATGCTCGGGACGGGCAAGCCGCTGCGGAATTGAGACGGTTTTGATTTGCGATTGGAAGATGTGGATTGGCATTGGAAGTGCAACTCTCAGGGACAACGGTTTACCGCAAAGCGGTTACGTCTCAAAGCCCAGGGTTGCTTCAACCCTGGGTAGGTAGTGCCGATCATTATCAACCCGGAACGGGTTGCGTCAGCGGACGCAACCGCGTTGCGGTTGAATCGTCTATTCAATCTGTAACCCAGGGTAGCCGAAGCGGCAACCCTGGGCTTTCAGCCGTAACCGCTTCGCGTATCAGGGCCGCTTGAACTCTGTTGCACTTCAAAACTTGAGTCCACAGATGATGTACGCTAACCCTGATCAAAGAATCAAACATCGCAAATCCAAATCAGATGACACGCACGATTAATGAAGAAGCACCTGCCGGCAAGACTGAAGCGCGCCGCACGATGAGCGGGCTGGAGTACATGCGGCAGATGATGGCGGGCGAGTTGACGCCTTCCGGGATGGCCCACTTGATGGACTTCCGCCTGGTCGAGGTTGCTGAAGGGCACGCGGTCTTTTCCATAAAGCCTGACGAGCGCCACTACAACGGCCTCGGCATTGTGCACGGAGGGCTGGCCGCCACGCTGCTTGATTCGGCCATGGGATGCGCCATCAATACGATGATGCCTGCGGGCAGGATATTCACTACACTGGAAATGAAGATCAATTACACGCGACCGATGAAGCGCGAGACTGGCGAAGTGCTTTGCGAGGCTAGCGTGATTCACGCGGGCAGTCGCACCGCCACCGCCGAAGGGCGTATCGTTGATCGTGAAGGCAAGCTTTACGCGCACGGCACCGCCACCTGCATGTTGTTTCGTTCGTGATGGTGGATTGCAGGTCAGTACCGCCTGCGATAGCGGGCGGCTTTGGGTGCGGAGGACCCGCCCGCTATCGCAGGCGGTACTGACAAGAGAGAGGTTTTTATGAAAGAAGCTGTGATTGTCGCCGGCCTACGGACCGCGGTCGGCAAAGCACCGAGGGGCACACTGCGCACTACGCGACCCGATGACATGGCCGCGACCGTCATAGAGGATTTGCTACGGCGCGTTCCCGGACTGCGGCCCGAAACTATTGACGACGTGATCATCGGCTGCGCCACGCCCGAAGGAGAGTCGGGCACGAATGTCGCCCGTATTGCCGCATTGCGGGCAGGCTTGCCGCATGAAGTTCCGGCCGTGACGGTGAACCGCTTTTGTTCCTCCGGCTCCCAAACCATTGCGATGGCCGCCGAGCGCATCATGGCGGGAATGGCCGAATGCATCATTGCGGGCGGCACCGAATCGATGAGCATGCTGCGTGGGAACACGAAGTTCAGGCCGAACCCTTATCTGGTTGAGCACCATCCCGGGGTCTATCTCAGCATGGGTTTGACCGCCGAAAACGTGGCGCGCAAGTACAACATCTCGCGCGAAGAGTCGGATGCGTTCTCCTACCGCAGCCACCAGCGCGCGCTCGCGGCGCAAAGCGCGGGACGCTTCGCAGACGACGGCATCGTGCCGCTCGAAGTCGAGATCATCGAGGTCGGCGACGACGGACAGACAAAACAGAAGAAGTTGACCTTCGACACGGACGAAGGGCCACGCGCCGACACGACGCCGGAGGTTCTGGCCAAGCTGCGCCCGGTCTTCCATGTCAAAGGCTCTGTCACCGCCGGCAATTCCAGTCAAACTTCAGACGGCGCGGGTGGCGTAGTTGTCATGTCGCGCGAGCGAGCGGAAGAGTTGGGACTGAAACCGCTGGCGCGCTTCGTCTCTTACGCGGTGGGCGGCGTACCGCCTGAGATTATGGGGATGGGCCCGGTCGTGGCAGTTCCTAAGGCGCTCAAACTCGCCGGCCTCAAGCTCGAAGATATTGACTTGATCGAACTCAATGAAGCGTTCGCGTGTCAGGCGCTGGCCGTGATGCGCGAACTCGGCATTGACGATAAACGCACGAACGTCAATGGCGGGGCGATCGCCCTGGGCCATCCGCTGGGCGCCTCGGGGGCAAAGCTAACCGTGCAATTGCTGGGCGAGATGAAGCGGCGCAAGTCGCGTTACGGCATGGTCACGATGTGCGTAGGCGGCGGGCAGGGTGCGGCAACCATTTTCGAAAACCTGCAGAATTAGAGGACGCTTCGAATGCCTGTGACACAAATCGAAAGCATCGCGCAGCTTCGCGAACACGTTGGGCAAGAGGTCGCCGTTAGCGATTGGCTCGAAGTGTCGCAGGAGCGTATCAACCAGTTTGCGGAAGCCACCGAAGACCGGCAGTGGATTCACACAGACCCGGAGCGGGCCGCCCGAGAGTCACCATTCAAAGAAACAATCGCGCATGGCTTTCTGACTCTCTCGCTGTTGAGCGAGCTCGGCAAGCTGGCGATGTCTGTCGGCGGAGTGCGGATGGGGATCAACTATGGGTTGAACCGCGTCCGTTTCGTGCGCCCGGTGCCGGCCGGGTCGCGTATCCGCGCGCGCTTCACACTGGTGGCGCTGGAAGAGATCAAAGGCGGCGTGCAAGCGACATGGGGCGTGACGGTCGAGCGCGAGGGCAGTAGGGACAAGCCCTGCTGCGTGGCGGAATGGCTGGTGCGCTACTACGAATGAAAAGTCAGCCGCCTGCGCCTTTGGCGCTGAGATCAGGAGATTAACCCGCCCGCTATCGCAGGCGGTACTGACAGGAGCCACACGATGACAGAAAAATTGCTCGTCACACTTGCAGACGGTATCAAGCGCATTACCATTAACCGCCCCGAACGACGCAACTCCGTTGACGGCGAGACGGTGCAGTTGCTCCTTGCCGCAATGAAGCAATCATCGGCAGACGGCACCCGGGTCGTGATTCTGACCGGGGCCGGCGATTCATTTTGCGCGGGGGCAGATTTGGCGGCGACCAACGAGCGCGATATTGCGAAATTCGATGTCACCCGGTCACTGCGCGAGAACGTCAACCCGACCATCCTGGCCATGCGCGACCTGCCTGTCCCTATCATCGCGCGCGTTCACGGGCATGCCGTCGGAGTGGGCAGCAACTACGCGCTGGCGTGCGACATGATTGTCGCGTCCGAACAGGCGCTCTTCGGTCAGGTCTTCGTCAAGGTTGGCTTGATGCCGGACGGGGGCGGCACGTACTTCCTGCCGCGACTTGTCGGTTATCACAAAGCATTCGAGTTGATAGCGACCGGCGACATAATTAGCGCGCCGGAGGCGCATCAACTCGGCATCGTCAACAAAGTCGTGCCTTTAGCGGAGCTTGATGCGACGGTGAATAAAATCGCTTCGCGCCTGGTCCAGGCGCCGCGAATGGCCATAGAAAAAATCAAAGCGGGCCTTAACAATAGCATGCGGTCAGACCTCGCCAGCGCGCTCGAGTTTGAAGCCGTCAACCAGGACGCGTGTTTTCATTCGCCGGACTTTATCGAAGGCGTCTCTGCTTTTCTGGAAAAACGCAAAGCGGCGTTTGGCAAGAATGCCTGAGCGGGGTAGTGACTTAAAGTTTCGCGCCAAGGCGCTAAGAAAGGAAAGACCTGAGGCGCAAAGAAGATAGAACTCATCAGCTTTACGCCTTTCGAGTTTCAGTTCTTTGCGCCTTGGCGCGAAACTCTAAGACACTACCGGGGATAAATGGAAAGAGATTCATGAGCGACACCGGGAAAGAGGCGCGTACGCGCACGATCAGTTGGGAAGATCCGCGCGCCCTGTCAGAGGCCGGTAAGGATTTATCAGGTCTTGAATACTTGCAAAAGATCGTCGCCGGAGAACTGCCACGCCCACCAATAGGCGCGCTGATGAATTTCGAGATCACCGAGCTCAGCGAAGGCCGCGCGGTCTTCACAGTCGAACCCGCCGAGTATCACTACAACCCGATTGGCGTCGTACACGGAGGATTGGCGGCGACGTTGCTTGATTCGGCGATGGGGTGCGCCGTTCATTCGACTCTTCCGGCCGGCGGGGGTTACACCACGCTGGAGATCAAGGTCAACTATATCCGCCCGATGACGGCCGAGACGGGGCGGGTACGTTGCGAGGCAAAGCTGATCCATCTTGGCGGTCGCACCGCTACCGCCGAAGGCAGGGTCGTGGACGAAAGTGGGAAGCTCTACGCGCATGCCACGACGACGTGCATGATCTTTCGACCGTAGGAACCCCTGAGCAGGTGCATAGAAGATGAGCTCGAGCCGTAACCAAACCCCGTACAGAGCAGCGTAATGCCGTGGCCGACGCTGGGCTCCGGAGGAGCCGAATGTTCATATTGGCCGCCACCAACCGATCAGCGGGCTCCGGAGGAGCGAAATGTTCCGTGATGAGCAGGTCGAGCAATGACATTTCGCTCCTAACGGAGCTTGCCGAGATATCCTAAATTCGTGGTTCTATAAACATTCCATCCCTACGGGACTGTCGCATGGTCATAACTCAGCAAAATGATGCCGCGAGGCGAAGACGGGATTAGTCGATGCGTGATGCCCCAACCAGAGTCAATAAGCTCTCTCCCTCGCGCGAGATGGCGGATTCGTCAGATACAAAACCAGTCCGACCGAGCGAGCAACTCGATTGGGCTGCGCTCGAAAATTTTGTGCGGGAGAAGCTGGTCGCTGTATTAGGTGAACGGTTCGACGCCACTGCACCGGTCACGGTCGAGCAGTTTCCCGGCGGCCACTCGAACCTGACCTACCTGCTGCGATTCGGCACGCAGGAGTTTGTGATGCGGCGCCCTCCGTTCGGACCCGTACCTCCCAGGGCGCACGATATGGCACGCGAGTATCGCATTCTCGAAGCCGTGCATCCGGTCTTTCCGCTCGCGCCTCAGCCCTACTTGCTTTGCGAAGACACGAGCATCATCGGCGCGACCTTTTATATTATGGAGCGACGGCACGGCCTCGTGGTGCGTGGCATTGAGCCGCCGGAACTGGCCAAGCGACCCGCTGAGCGTCACCGGGCGAGCGTTGCTTTGGTGGAGGCGCTCGCGACACTTCATGCGGTTGACATCGCCGCACACGGGCTCGCCCATCTCGGCAAGCCGGTTGGATTCGTCGCGCGACAGGTGCATGGGTGGAGCGAGCGCTGGAAGGGTTCGCAGACCAGCGATCTGCCGCAGATGGATGTGCTGGCTGCGTGGTTGGCCGAACGGTTGCCGCCCGAACCTTTGCGGCCGGCACTGGTGCACGGAGACTTCAAGCTCGACAACGTGATGCTGGATTCGCACGATGCGGGGCGGGTCGTCGCCGTCTTCGACTGGGAGATGAGCGCCATCGGCGACCCGCTGGTTGATCTGGGTATCCTGATCGCCTACTGGGTGCATACTTCGAGCCTGGCCCAACGCGATGCCGTGACTTCTGTCACGCAACTCCCAGGCTGGTTCACGCGCGCCGAGATTCTCGAACGTTATGGCGCGCGCAGCGAGCTTGATCTCACGAACATCGCATTCTATGAAGTGTTCGCGCTCTTCAAGCTCGCCGTCGTACTGCAACAGATCTTCTACCGCTACCATCGTGGGCAGACTGATGACGCGCGCTTCGCCAGACTCGATGAGCGCGTGGCGGGGCTCGCGCGCATCGCGACGGCGCTCGCCAAGAAGCATAACGTGAAAATTACAAAACTCAATTAGCCACAGAGGCACGGAGACACAGAGAAGAGGAGCTCGAGCCGCAACCAAAGACCGTACAGGTCAACGTTAATGTTGTGGCCCCGCGCTTAGCTCCGCAGGAGCCGAATGTTTATAGTCACGGCCACCAATCCGATGACCCAGCTCCGGAGGAGCGAAATGTTCCCGCGATGAGCAAAGTCGAGCACTGACATTTCGCTCCTAACGGAGCTGGCGGAAATATCTCAGAGTCCATTGTTCTATAAACATTCCGTCCCTAACGGGACTGTTGCATGGTCACGTCTCAGCCAACAAGAACCTATGGACTTGTGTCACAGAGCGGAGCACGGAGGTTTTTGATCATTTCCGATGAAAATTAACGCCGCAATCTTGTGGGAACAGGGCGCGCCGCTCTCGGTTGAAGAAGCCGAACTTGAAGCGCCGCGCGCGGGTGAAGTGCTGGTCGAAGTGAAGGCGGCCGGGGTCTGTCACAGCGACCTGCACCCGGCGCGTGGTGACTGGCCTACACGCACGCCGATAATTCTTGGCCATGAGGGCGCGGGGGTAGTCCGCGAAGTGGGCGAAGGTGTGACGCGTATGCGCCCGGGCGATCACGTCGTATTCTGCTGGGCTCCGCCGTGCGGGGTTTGCCCGCCCTGTCTCGAAAATCGTCCCGTCCTCTGTGATCGTCTGGAGCGCACGACCTATCGCGGACGGATGCCCGCGGGCGGCACGCGGCTGCGCGCGCGCGGGAAGGACGTGGCGCACTTCAACGGCACGGCGTGCTTCGCGGATTTCGCGGTGGTGGCTGAGGAGGGTGCGATTCCGGTGCCCGCCGATGTCCCGTTCGAGGCGCTGGCGACATTGGGCTGTGCGGTCATCACCGGCGTCGGCGCGGTTATGAATGCGGCCCGGGTGGAAGCAGGCTCAAGTGTCGTTGTGGTCGGCGCGGGTGGCGTTGGCTTGAACGTAATGCAAGGCGCAAGGCTGGCGGGGTGCGAAAAAATAATCGCGGTGGACACGCGCACTAAACCGCTTAACCTTGCGCCCGACTTCGGTGCGACTCAAACACTTGACGCTTCGGCAGAGAATGTGGCGGGACAGGTGCATGAGCTGACAGACGGGCGGGGCGCGGATTACGTCTTCGATACGGTTGGAGTACCCGAAACACTGGCGCAGGCCCTCGTCTTTGCGCGCAAGGGCGGCACGGTCGTACTAACTGGCTTGTCGCGGACCGACGCGCTCGCCGCGATCCCCACCTTCCTTTTCGTAATGCAGGAGAAGCGCCTGATTGGTTCGCTCTACGGCTCAGGGCAGCAAGGGAAAGACATTCCGCGCCTTGTCGAGTGGTATCAAGAGGGCAAGCTAAAACTACTTGAACTCGCCGTGCGCAGCTACAACCTCGACGGCATCAACGACGCGCTGGCCGCGCTGGCCTCTGGCGAAGGTGCGCGCGGGATCATTCGATGGTGACACGATCGCGTTGGCTTTTTCCGTCATTCCTTTTGGAGTGCGGCGACTTGTCGCCGCTTTCGTACGCTTGCTTGCTAATCCCTGGAATTTGCGGTCTCTGGGAGCAAGAGGCCAAAAGCGGCGACAAGTCGCCGCACTCCAAATTTTCGCGCTCCCTAACTTAGATCAAGCTCCCGCCGGACTGCACCTCCGCGTTCTCGAGAAATGACAGGATTGCCTCACTAGCTGCTTCGGGCTGATCGGTCATGAACCGATGGCCGGCGCGGGGGATCATGACTACCCTCGAGTTTGCAATTGCACTTGCGAGTATCCTGGCATTCGCGGGTGGGATCAGTTGATCGCTCTCGCCATGGATGATGAGCACGGGCGCGTCGAGTTTACTTAGCCGGTTGTGTGATCCCGCCCATAATGCGATGCCCTGGAGCTGCGCTACATAGCCCTTTCTTTGCAGAGGAGTACGAAGGCTGGCGGCAAGATCCTCTTCAAGCCGCGCTGGTAAAGTTGACGAGTCGTAATTATAAGGAGCCATCATCCAGAACGCCTCTTCGAGTGTCTTCACCCCTCTCGCTTCAAGCGCCACCAGGACCTCTGGAGCGGCCCGCACCGCGTCTCTCCCGCCACAGGCTGTGCCGGCGAGAATTAGGGCGCGGACTTTTTCGGGATAGTTTAGCGCCAGCTCCTGAGCGATGAAGCCACCCATTGAGAAGCCGAGCACATGGGCTGCACCTGCACCCGCGGCGTTCATGACGGCTGCTGCATCACTCGCCATCGTCGTGATTGAGTATGGTCCAGGAGGGACGTCGCTGCGTCCGACGCCACGATTGTCGAATAGTATCGTGCGGTAGTGCGATGAAAGCTCCGGCAGGAGGCGATACCACAGATCGGACGTGGACCCCAGCCCCATGATCAGCAGGAGCGGCTGACCCCCGCCATATTCATCCCAATAAATCTTTGTCCCTTCGTTCTCGGTAAATGGCATGAGGGAGTCTTCTTACTGAAATGAAAGTAAGACAAGAAGCAAGATGGGCCGAAGAGGTCAACCTAAGATTGAGCCACACTGCCCGGGTCAGTCGCCTCGCCACTAAGCGCGTCGCGCAAGGCTTTGGGAATCTCCACCGGCTTCCCCGCCTGCAACACCACGACGGTCATCGTGCCCTCAATCGCCAACTCTTCGCCGGCGTCGAAGACCTGATAGTCGTAACGGATCGAGGTGCGTCCAAGCTTGCCGATTGAGAAACGCAGGCGGAAAGGCGCGTCGAGCGCGATGATGCGCAGAAAGTTGCAGTTGACGTTGACGCGAGGGAAATCATAGTCCCGGCGGCGCACGTCCATGGGCCAATCTATGCCGCGCAGTAACTCGCTTTCGGCTTCTTCAATAATCTCGAAGATGCGCGGGAAGTGTAGACGCCCGGCGGCATCTGCGTCAGCCCAGCGCAAGCGGCGTTTGAATTCCACGAAAGGAGCCATGAAGGTAAGTTTCAGTGGTCGAGAAAAAGGGTATCTGGCTGAGTATTGCCGTTCGTAAAAAATTAAGGAGAGCCTGATTGAACAAGGCTCTCCGAAAGAGATCAGGTTACCGACGCGTCGCTCAGAAACTGAGACGCACACCGAGCTGAAACTGCCGCTTGGGAAACGCCGAAGTAAAGCCCAACGGCTGGCTCGGGGAAAGCACGCTGCTGCCGCGCAAGTTAAAGGGCGGGGCGATGAGACCCACGACGTTGTTGACGCTGGCATAGTTCGTCCGGTTAAAGAGGTTGAATCCTTCCAGGATCAACTGCAAGCTGGCCTTCTCGCTCATTCTGATCTGGCGACTCAAGCGCATATCAACATCGAAGTAATTCGGACCAATCCCGGTGTTGCGCCCGGCTCCCGGCGGACGGTCGGTGGTTGAGTGCCGGTCGTTAT